>NZ_JBBAKG010000056.1:25228-39764 GCF_040403615.1 Haliscomenobacter sp.
CTCTGCGCACTAAGCGGATCAGGAACGCAAACCCAGGTTGAGCTTTTACAATTTGCCACCGTACCCTACGGTTCCTGGATCAAAGCAGAAATCCGTAAGGTTTTTGCGAAGCGAGAAATAGATTTTCAACAGCTTTGCCTTTTGAATCCCCACATCGGCATCCTGCATGGCCAAATGGTCAATGCCTGTTTGCAAAAATGGGGCATCGATGCCGCCGAGGTCGATCTGGTGGCCAGTCATGGCCAAACGGTATTTCATGCGCCCAAAACCCAGCATGGTCAGGCAGATTATGGCAATGCGACCTTGCAAATTGGGGATGGCGATCATGTAGCGGTCACTACGGGCATCATCACCCTTGCAGATTTTCGGATGCGGCACGTGGCCGCGGGTGGCGAAGGCGCACCGCTGGCGGTGTACGGCGATTATTTTGTTTTTGCCGAAGCGGGTCAAGACCGCATTTTACTCAATATGGGTGGCATTTCCAATTTCACTTACTTGCCCGGCGATCTGGACGCCAGCAAGGTTTTTACCACCGATACGGGCCCGGGCAATACATTGCTGGACGCCATCACCCGCAAGTTTTATCCGCACCTGGAGTACGATGAAGATGGGAAAATTGCCCTAGCCGGACAAGTCCACGAACCCCTGCTCCTGGCATTAAAAGACCATCCGTTTTTTGATGCTCCGTTTCCCAAAACCACCGGCCCAGAGGTCTTCAATCTGTCTTACTTAGCGGCAGCCCAGGAAAAAACCAACTCCTCAGATCTGGATGCGCCAGATTTGTTGCGCACCCTGGTACAGTTCAGCGCCGATACCATTGTAGCCGGGATCAAACGTGCCATTGGCGATCAAACATTCGCTTTTTTTCTCAGTGGTGGTGGTGCACACAATCCAGCGTTGACGGGCGCAATCCGCGCACATTTTCCCGGAGCAAGTTTTGAATCTACGGCGGTGCTCGGCATCCCCGGCGATGCCAAAGAAGCGGTGCTTTTTGCCATCTTGGCCAATGAGGCCATCGCAGGCGGACATACTTCGTTTGGTGGGCGGCACAAGGTACCTTCAGTGGTGATGGGCAAAATTTGCTGGCCGGGGTAGGGGTCTCTATTTCCTGCGGAAAAAAACATAATCCGACACCAGTGGCTCCAGGCCTCCATTTCGAAAATCTGCCATGATTTGGCCCCGGTGGTAGGTGGTGTGGTTGATCACGTGAAACAACAGATCTTGCACCGTATTGGTAAACACCTCGCCTTTGGAATTGCGGTAAACAATGACCTGTGCCAGCTCAAAACGCTCCAGAATGTCCAGAGAATGGGCCTGGTTGTTTTCAGCGATTTGAGCAATATTTGCCACCAGGTGGACATCAAAAACGCCAAAAGCAGGCAATTCAAGCATGCGGGCATTCCAGATTTGATGCGCATTAAGCATATGACTGAACAATGGAATGCACTTTTCGGGCAAGGATGCTTCATGCTGCTCAAATTGCTCAATCAATTGCAGGTTGAAATGGTGGTTGAACGCATAGAGGTCTTGAAAAAAGGATTTCATAAGGTCGATTGTTTTTCTCAAAGAAATACTCCCGTCGGGGGTTGAAAGGGGATAAGTTAACCTAAATTCGGGGATATTGCTTTAAAAATTGGGCAAGTCCATCGAAGGAAATGCTGGATATTATTTGGTGGATACTTACGAAAATTTATTGAAATTGCGGCATTAGAGCATCTCTAAAACCTGGCACATTATGAATCCCTTGATTGACCAACTTTTCGATTTGAGCCACAGTCTGGCGGCACCACTACTGCAAAGGGTGAATCACCCCTGGGAGGCATTGCCTCAATTGGCCGCATACCTGCAAGAACTGGCAAAAAATCTGCCCGCTGATTTTGAAGAGATTGCTCCACAGGTTTGGGTGGGAAAAGGCACTTATATTGAAAAAACAGCCTTGATCAATGGCCCGGCCATCATTGGGCGCAATTGCGAAATCCGGCACGCTGCCTATTTTCGGAGCAATGTGCTGCTCGGTGATGAGGTAGTGGTGGGCAATTCAACGGAATTGAAAAATGTCATCTTGTTTGACAAGGTGCAGGTGCCGCATTTCAATTATGCTGGCGACTCTATTCTGGGCTATAAGGCACACCTCGGAGCTGGCGCAATCCTGGCCAATTTCAAATCTACTGGAGACGAAATTCATGTATACCTGGATGGCAAAAAAACGGGAACGGGATTGAATAAATTTGGATCCCTAATCGGCGATCATGTGGAGGTTGGTTGCAACTCCGTGTTGTTTCCCGGAACAATCGTAGAGCGGAATGTGGTGATTTATCCCTTGTGCCCGGTAAGGGGATACATTCAATCCGGGAGTACGCTCAAGAATGATGGGCAGGTGTATCCGCGGAGTTGAGTGAATTTTTGGTTTGCAAGCAAAAATGAAGCTGACTTATTTTGATTTACTTTCTCTAAAAACCTTTTTATAAACTTGCGCCATTGATATTGAACATCCAATAGATTTCAACTCTACCATACCATTTGGATCAGTGATTACAGTATCTCTCCACAAATTTTGTTCTTCTCTGAAGCTGATTTCTACCTGGTATTTGTCTTGTTCAATGAGCATGTACTCTTTGAAAGAAGTCAAGGTCTTGTATTCCCTCAGCTTATTTCCACGGTCATAAGAACGGGTGCTTTTGGAAAGCACTTCTACAATAAGTAATGGATTTATTAACAACAATTCATTTTCGTCCCAATATTCAGGTTCTTCGCAAACCACTAAAACATCAGGATATAGTCCGTAATTCAACGTCGGGAGGTATACCTTCTGGTTGCTTCCCAATACCGTATACGATTTATTGCCTTCATCAATTGCGTTATTCAACGCAGTTCCCGTATTCATCACAATGATGTTGTGGGGTCCTTTTGCCGTAGGTTTAGCAATGATTGTACCATTGAAATATTCGTGTCGCTCCAGTGCACGTTCTTCCCGTTTCAGGTATTCTTCCAACGAATAAAAACGTGGTTTCTTCTTAGGCTTTAAGAGCGCCAGAGGATTGTCACTTTTATTGGCTATTGCAGAATCCATAGTATCAAGTCAATTTGACTTAAAAATACGATAATTTATTTAAAGTACTGAACACTTTATTTTTTAACAAATTATACGCGATTTCTCTGTTTAAAATAAAATGTCCAGTACTGTTTCAGCTCTTCCAGTCAATTTCTTCAAATCAATCACTTCACATCAATCACCCTCTGGACTTTTTCCTCTTCCAGCACTTTATTGAATTTTTCTAGGGTGTTCTTTACCGCCAGATCATACCGTTCTACGATTCCATCGTACACTTTTTTCATGTCGGCATAAGCCTCGATCACTCCTCCGGTTGGGCGGTCGTTGTCCCAAATGAGTACGCTGTACACCCGCGCCATGCGGTTGATGAAGCGGCGGGGGTAGTTGAAGTTATCCTGGCCGGCTTCGGCTTGGTTTTGTACAATTTCGTCTTCCACCGCGGTCAGCCCTTTGCCCAATTCGGTAGCAAGTTCCTGAATGCGGGTGGCATGTCCAGCTTTTACGGCCAACCCAGCGGCTTCTTCAATTTGCTGCCGCAAACTCCGCAAGTTTTTCACTTTTTTCTGCGAATCGCTGATCAGGTCGCGCATTTCCAGACCCAGTTTTTCCTGGGCCAGGTAGGCATCCTGGGCTACGTCTTTCCAGCGTGGATCGGGCAATATTTTGAAAGCTTGGGTTTTGCTTTCTTTGCCTACACTTACCCGCACCTGATAATCACCGGGAGCGGCCGGAGGGCCAATGATGGGCACGCTCATTTCCATCAGTACCAGTTTTTCGGCATTGATGGCACCCTCATGTTGTAGGTTCCAAGAGAAAGTATTCCAGCCCTTTTTCAATTCGATGCGGCTGCGTTGGCCTTCGGCTTTCGTGCTGTAGGTGCGGATGACCTGACCACTTGCGTTCAAAATTTCCACCTTGCTCTCGGCATCTTTGGCCGGAGCTTCAGCAAGATAAGTATGAAATACAGCGCGGTAACCACTCACATTGGTGCGGTAAGTATCGCGGGGTTTGAACAAATGTAAGGTTGCCTTGGCTTGTTCATTTTGCAATTGTTCGAGCACATTGACGTCTTCCAAAAGCCAGAATCCGCGCCCCTGGGTACTCATGGCCAGATCGCCATGGTGGCTTTCCAGATCGGTGATCGGGGTGTAAGGCAGGTTGAGTTGCAAGGATTGCCAGTGAGCACCGTCGTCAAAAGAAGCGTACATGCCGTATTCGGTTCCTGCAAACAACAAGCCTTTTTTGTTGGAATCTTCCGCGATGGCGCGGGTAAAATGCCCGGCAGGGATGCCATTTTTGCCATCGGTGAGCAACTGCCAGGTTTTGCCGTAATCGTTGGTGCGCAGGATGTAGGGTTTAAAGTCGTTGTTGCGGTAATTTTGCACCGCTACGAAAGCCCGTCCAGGAGCATGTACCGACAATTCGATTTTGTTGATGGTACACTCAAATGGGATGATGCCTTTAGGGGTGATTTCTATCCAGGTTTTGCCGCCATCGCGGGTCAGGTGAATGCGGCCATCGTCGCTGCCTACCCAGAGTTCGCCAGCAGTTTGGGGTGCTTCTTCAATCACAAATGCCGTGCTGTACACTTCCACTCCCGTGGCATCGTGCTGAATCGGGCCACCCGGCATGATCAGGTATTGATCCATTTTGCGGGTGAGATCCGGGCTGATGATTTGCCAGGTTTGGCCATTGTCAGACGAGCGGTGTACATAATTGGAGCAATAATATACGGTGTTGGCCGCGTGCTTGGAGGCCAATACGGGTGCATTCCACTGAAAACGGTACTTGAGGTCGCGCATTTCGGTGCCTTCGGTAAAATGGGGATAAGCAGTCACCTGGCGTGCCTGTCCGGTAGATCGATTCATGATGGTGATTTCGCCGCTGTAGGTTGTTGCCCATACCCGATTGGGATCCTTAGGGTCAACCGCAATATCGGCACTTTCGCCACCACCTGCCTCATGCCAATGCTCCGTATGGGTGATCCCACCCGGATCGCGCGAGGGTACGCTGATGGTACTGTTGTCTTGCTGTCCCGCGTACATCAAGTAAGGAAATTGCTCATCGACTGTCACCCGGTAAAACTCGGAAGTAGGCTGGTTGTGCTGAGAAGTCCAGGTTTTGCCGCCGTTGAGGGAAACCGTGGCTCCGCCATCGTTGCAATCAATCATGATATTGGGATTGTCTGGGTTGAGCCAGATCCCGTGGCAATCGCCGTGGGGCACCCTTATCTCGTCAAAGGTTTTGCCTCCGTCAATGGACTTCATCAGGTCTACATTGTTGATGTATACCGCGTGTTCATTCTTGGGATCGGCAGTCACGTGGCTGTAATACCAGCCCCTTTGTTGCAAGTTGTGATCGCGAGAAACGCGCGACCAATTTTCGCCAGCGTCTTCGCTGCGGTAAAGCCCCGAAGTAGCATCGTCGGGAGTAATGACGATGGTCCATAGTCGATTCGGATTGACGGGAGAAACTGTAACGCCAATCCGGCCAAGCAATCCGATAGGTAGTCCACCTTCCAGTTTTTTCCAGCTGGTACCGCCATCGGTCGATTTCCAGAGGCCGCCTTTGGCGTTGCCGTCGTGGATTGTCCAGGGTTTGCGCTCGGCGCGCCACATGGCGGCGTAAAGAATCCGCGGGTTGCTGGGATCGAGGGCGAGATCAACGCAGCCTGTGGAGTCTCCGGCGCTGTGCACCAGTTGCCAGTTTTTGCCCCCATCAATGGTGCGGTACACGCCCCGCTCGGGATTGGGGCCAAAAGGATTGCCCAGCGCTGCCACAAAGGCCACCTCAGAATTGAGGGGATGCACTTCAATTTTGCCGATCATGCCCGACTTGGGCAGGCCGATGAACTGCCAGGTCTTACCCTTGTCGGTACTTTTGTACATTCCGATTCCGGCAGAGGTATTGCCCCTTGGGCAGGCCGAACCCGTACCCACATAAATGACTGAGGGGTCGGAAGGCGCAACGGCGATGGCGCCAATGGAACCGCATTTTATTTGACCATCAGAAAGGTTGTCCCAGCTATTTCCGGCATCGGTACTGCGCCATACGCCGCCGCCGGTAGATCCGAAATAAAAAGTAAAAGGTTCTTGTCTAACCCCTGAAATGGCCGTAGCACGGCCTCCGCGACTGGGGCCTACGTGACGGTATTTCAGTTCGGTCAACAACTCATGTTGAATGACACTATTGGGGTCTTTGGTGGTTTGGGCGATGCTGAGCCATGCCTGACTCAGGAGAACCATGCCTACAATCAATTTCCGCATGTTTTTTTTGCCGGGGAAGATAGGTATTTCCGCATTTTTAGTGCTAAATCACCTGTTTGAATTTTTTGAAAAAAAATCCCGATAATATTTTGTCATCAACTCTTTTTAAAAAATAAAATTCATTGTGTACCTTAGTGTGGCAAATACATTATCTGATCCTATTTCCCCTATAACCCCGACCAATGATTTTTTTTTAGTCCGCCATTCATAAAGTTATAACGATATGTTAAACAGATTTTTATCCTTGTGCTTCCTGGCTGCAGCTTTTGCGGTAGGTACTGCATTTGTAGTAACCAACAACTCTAGCGCGCCAGAGAGTGCGCCCAATACCCTTACTGCGTCTGAAAAAGCGGCGGGTTGGAAATTGCTATTTGATGGAAAAACCATCAAAGGCTGGCGCAATTACAACAAACAAACCATTGGCGAGCGCTGGAAGGTGGCCGATGGTATACTTTACCTGGATGTTTCCAACAAAAATGCCGAAGGCTATCAGATAAGCGGTGGTGACATCATTACAATGGAAGAATACGAAAACTACGAATTGCGCCTGGAGTGGAAAATCGCCAAGTGTGGCAACAGTGGTTTGATTTACCACATCCACGAAGATCCTTCCCTTCGTTCCCCCTGGCAAACCGGGCCTGAGTTTCAGTTATTGGACAACGATTGCCACCCCGACGCCAAAATCAAAAAGCACCGGTCTGGCGATTTTTATGATGTCATTGAATCTTCAATTGAAACAGTTAAGCCCGCTGAACAGTGGAACAAGATTCGCTTAATTTGTAAGGGGACTAAAGTGGAGCATTGGATGAATGGAAAAATGGTCATTTCCACGGATATTGGCACCGCTGAATTTAAAAGTTTACTGCCCAATACCAAGTGGAAAAGCCACCCCCAATATGCCACGTTCAGCAAAGGGCGGATCGGTCTGCAAGACCACGGTGATGGAATTTCCTTCCGCAACATCAAATTGCGGAAACTATAAACAGGTTTGAAACAAGCCTAAAACAAACAACATTCAACAGACACTTTTAACTCGGTCTTGCTATGAACAACAAAACACGACTTTTTTACGGCAGTTGTTTTGCCCTTATCACGACCGCCTTGTCTTTTAGCATCAGGGCGGGTATCCTACCCCAGCTTGGTAAAGAGCTTAGTTTGTCAGCTGAGCAATTGGGATATATTAACTCCATGTGGTTTCTCGGGTTTCCGATTTCCATGGTAATCGGTGGATTAATTTATCACACGGTTGGAGGCAAGCGCATTATGCAGTTTGCTTTTTTGGCGCATGCAGCTGGTATTATTATGACTATTTATTCAGGCAGCTACATTGGATTGCTTATTTCCACTTTGCTCATTGGAATAGGAAATGGATGCACGGAAGCGGCTTGTAATCCGATGATTGCAGACGCTTTTGAAGGGAACACCATGAGCAAAATGTTGAATCGTTTTCATATGTGGTTTCCCGGAGGAATAGTCATCGGTAGCCTGGTTTCAAAATTTATGACTGATGCCGGTTTTGGTTGGGAGGCGCAGATTTGGGTTATTTTACTTCCTACCCTGGTATATGCTTACTTGTTCTTTGGCCAGGATTGGCCGGTAGCTAAAACCAAGGAAGAGGCCAGTTTGTCCATGAACCTTAAAGCGATGATTTCGCCATTGTTCATTTTTATGATGGTTTGTATGGCCTTAACCGCAATATCAGAGTTTGGCCCGCAACAGTGGTCGAGTTTGATATTGGCAAAGAGTGGCGCTCAACCCATGTTGATTCTGGCCCTGGTTACCGGCTTGATGGCTGTATGTAGGTATTTTGGCGGAGAAGTTGTGCACAAATTTGATCAGACCGGGGTACTTCTTGGGTCTGCCGTTCTTGCTACCATTGGAGTATTTCTTTTCAGTACTCAAACCGGAGCAATGGCCTACGTGGCTGCAATTTTCTTTGCATTTGGGGTAGCTTATTTCTGGCCCAATATGATTGGTTTTATTGCAGACAAAATACCAGCCAGTGGTGCCCTGGGGATGTCGATTATCGGTGCAGTCGGAATGTTCTCCACCTCAATTTTTCAGCCCATTATTGGGCGTTGGATTGATTCCGATAAGACAGCTGCTGCTGCAACCGGACTTACTGGTGATGAACTGGAATTGGCAGCCGGTCAGGCTACTTTGGGAACCATGGTCTTATTCCCGGGTATATTGATTGTGCTGTTTACCATTCTGTTTTTTTGGGTGAAAAAAATAAAAACTAACGCTTAACATCAGTCTTTTTTCAGCTTCTATAGCTTACAACATCGCAAGTCCCACAAAAAAAATCGTGGGTTAATTAAGCCTGAGGATGCGGCAAAAATCGTTCCTCAGGCTTATCTTTATCCAAAATTTTAACACCTACGGATCATGAAACGCAAAATTAGAATGGGAATGGTCGGCGGTGGCCGCGGCGCCTTTATCGGAGGCGTACACCGCATTGCTGCTGCCATTGACGGCCATATTGAACTGGTTTGTGGCGCTTTTAGCAGCGACCCCGAGCGTTCTCGCCTTTCAGGGGAAGACCTGTACCTGCCGGCCAATCGCGTGTACGGAACGTACCAGGAAATGATTGAAAAAGAGCTGCTGCTGCCAGAAGGCGAGCGGATGGATTTTGTATCAATCGTGACACCCAACCACGTGCATTTCGGCCCAGCCAAAATGGCCCTGGAAAACGGCTTTCACGTGGTGTGCGACAAGCCCATCAGCTTCACCATGGCTGAAGCCATAGAATTGGAAGCCCTGGTTGCAAAAACCGGCTTGATCTTTGCCCTTACCCACAACTACACCGGATACCCAATGGTCAAACAAGCCCGCGCCATGATCCGCAACGGCGAATTGGGCAAAATCCGCAAAGTGGTGGTGGAATACCCACAAGGCTGGCTGTCCAAAAAAGAAGAAGACAACAACTACAAGCAGGCCATCTGGCGCACCGACCCAAACCAATCGGGTATCGCGGGCGCGATGGGCGATATTGGTACCCACGCCGAAAACCTGGCTGAATACATCACCGGCCTGCAAATCACTGAAATGTGTGCCGATATCAGCACCTTCGTGGAAGGCCGCCTGCTGGACGACGATGGCAACGTGCTGCTGCACTTTGACAACGGCGCCAAGGGGATTCTGCACGCCAGCCAAATCTCGGCAGGTGAAGAAAACGGCCTCAACATCCGGGTGTACGGCGAAACAGGTGGCTTGTACTGGCGCCAGGAAGAGCCAAACACTCTGCTGGTATCCCGTTTGGACAAACCAAAAGAAATTTACCGCCCTAAAATCAGCCCGCTGAGCCCTGAGGCCAATGCCCATATCCGGGTTCCAGCGGGTCATCCAGAGGGGTATTTGGAGGCTTTTGCCAATATTTACCGCAATTTCGCGCTGGCCGTGCAAGCCCGCATGGCCGGAGAAGCCCCAGATCCCCTGCTCGATTTCCCATCGGCCAAGGATGGGGTACGCGGCATGCGCTTTATTGAAAAAGTAATTGAATCTGGAAAGTCCACTGCAAAGTGGGTGAAATTTTAGTTCATAGTTTAAAGTTGAAGAGTTGAAAAGATAAAAAGATGGGCACCTCGGCTTCGCTCGGCGACCATCTTTTTATCTTTTCAACTCTTCAACTTTTCAACTTGCTATATGCGCGCCATGATCTTCGCAGCCGGCCTCGGCACTCGACTTCGCCCCATCACGGATAACATCCCCAAGGCGCTAGTCCCCATCAAAGGGCATCCTTTGCTGGAAATTGCCATTCTGCGCCTCAAAGCAGCGGGCTGTCGGGACATCATTGTCAACATCCACCATTTTGGCGATCAGATTATTGATTTTTTGGCCCGCAATGACCATTTCGGGATCAACATTCAAATCTCAGATGAGCGGGATGTATTGCTGGATACGGGAGGCGGGCTCAAACATGCCGCCTGGTTTTTGAAAGATGAGCCGTTTGTACTCCTAAATGCGGATGTAGTGACCAATCTGAATATTCAAAAGCTTTATCAAACGCATGTACAAAGCGGCGCACTGGCTACTCTGGCCGTGCGACAAAGGGAGAGCTCGCGTTATTTTTTGTTCAATGCCGAAGGGCAACTTTGTGGTTGGGGCAATGAAAAAACCGGCGAGAAGCGCTTGTCGCATGCTGAAAACAACCTCAGCCCCTGGTGTTTCAGCGGCATTCACGCCATCAGCCCGCGCATTTTTGATTTTTTCCCGGAAGAAGAAAGTATTTTTTCGATCATCGATACTTACCTAAATACCTCGGCAACCGAACGGGTACTGGCCTATCCGCACAACGACGACATTTGGCTGGATGTGGGAAAAATTCCGCAGTTGGAGTTGGCGGAGGGGGTTTTGGAGGCGGTGCTGCCAGAGGAATAGGACTGATTATTTTTGGAAAAAAGTAGCCCCTTAAAAAAAATAAAATGACTTCTTTTCCTTTAACTTTAATAAAAACCGGACTTCATGAAACTATTTTTCAACTCTCCTTTTTTTTGTTTTGTGCTCATATTGTTCAGCTCCTTGCACCTTCGTGCACAAAACGTACCACTCACAGAAGTAGATGAATTACCCAACTTTCCTGGAGGTATCCCTGCGCTGAAAAAATATTTGGATACTGGCCTTGGTTTTCCACAAGTAACGGATCTTGCCGTAGAGAAACTGGTTATCGTTAAATTTGTAGTAGGTTCCAATGGTAAGGTTCGATCACCTAAAGCCATCTGGAGCAATAATGATACAGCCAATGTGGAAGCAGTCAAGTTGATTGCGAAGATGCCCAACTGGTACCCAGCGCTTAATGATGATCTCCCCGTAGCTTGCTATATCAGTGTACCCATTATTTACTATTTACCTGCCCCATCTGAATCTACCCTTAATGACCATGCTTTGGTTCCGAATAACATCAGAGATCAACTGTACTTCAATTACGATTTCCCAGGTACAAGAACACCAGCTTCCTTTCCGGGAGGTCGTGGTAAAATGAAACAATTTCTTGCTGAAAACCTGGATTATCCACCTATTGCCGAGGCAAATGGCGTTTTTGGAACGGTCATCATTGGTTTCACCGTAAAAAAAGATGGCCTATTAGACAACATCAAAGCTTTGAAAGGAATTGGTGCTGGCTGCGATGAAGAAGCCATCCGGTTGATTAAAGCTATGCCCACGTGGGTTCCCGCTACAGAGGATGGTCAAGCTATTCCGTCTGAACAAAAAATTGTAGTAAACTTCAAAGTTGACGAAGAGGCTACTTCCCATGTTTATGAAAATGTGGATGAGATGCCCGCTTTTCCAAGTGGTCAGCAAGGATTAAAACTTTTTTTTGCCAATAATTTGAGATACCCTGAAGATGCCAAAGCAACATCCATTGAAGGCACGGTAATAGTCCATTCCGTGGTTGAGAAGAATGGTAGGCTCTCTAGTTTAATGGTTTCACAGAGCGTCAGCGAAAGCTTGGATCGCGAAGCAATAAGGTTAATGAAACTGATGCCCTACTGGAATCCAGGAAAGTTAAATGGAAACCCTGAGCGAGTAGTAATTTATTTGCCCATTCGGTTTAAACTTAAGTGATAAAGTCATTTCTCTTCTTTGAAGAAAGCGGGATAAATCCAGAAGATGTTTGTATAAAGGGGCACTGTTGATGACGACAAATTCAAAGGGAAGACTGGTTTGAGTTGTGATTTATCGTTGATGATTGCCACATTTTTAACTGTTCAGTGTATAACCGTGAGGCCAAAGCGACAATAATAGCAGAGGGGGGGATGCAGTGCCTCAGGGATAGGGCTGGATTTTTTGGTTATTGTTTTGTAGATTTGTAAAAAAGCAAAAAATGTCCACTTTAAGTACAGTAGAGGAAATCAAAAACAAAAAGACTTCGGTGAAGCCTCGCCGGGTTTCGAAAGAACGATTTTTGCGGGAATACACCAACCGTGAAGACGGCTATAAATATGAGTGGAATGATGGAGTAATTGAAAAATATGCAGGAATGAATCAAGAGCAATCTAAATTTTACTACTTATTGCTTGGCCTTTTTTTGAATACGGCAGCGGCTAAAATTGGAGGAATGTTGATTGCAGAGACGGATATGGGAACGCTAACCGAACAAATTCGCAGGCCGGATATCGCTTATTACACCAAAGAACAACTCCCCATGATGTGGAGTGGCCAAAATCAGGTTGCACCCTGGGTCATTGAAGTCATTTCAACGAATGATTACGCCAATAAGATCAATAAAAAACTCGACGAATATTTCCTTGCTGGTGTACAAGTCGTTTGGCACATTTATCCAGAATCCCAACAAGTTCATGTGTTCACTTCGCCTGAACAAGTGACCATTTGTCGGGGAAAAATGATTTGTAGCGCGGCTCCGGCTTTGGTGGATTTGGGGATTAGTGCGGAGGAGTTGTTTGCGTGAGGATTCAAAAAACAGAAATATGTCAAGCGCGGATAATAAAATAATTCAATTTTGGGCGCAGTTCCTTCCAGAAATCAAGAAAATTTCAAATAAGTTCAACAAAATAAAATCTTTGCCTTCCAATGGCTGGTTAGGAGCAACCAGTAAAATTATACCAAATGTAGGATACTGGTTTAATGTTGCAGAAGGGCATGCTAAAATTATGCTCCTTATTGGAACTGGAACTCCTGACAAAGAAGTAAACAAGCAGATATTTGATGAATTAGATAAGCATAGACGCAAGATCAATGCTTGTATAAACCAGGAACTTAACTGGAGAAGAATGGATACTAATGGTAGTAGTAGGATTTCTATCGAAATTAATTATGTCGACTATTCTCAAGAAAAAGATTGGCCTAAAATCAATAATTTTTTCCTGGAATGCATGCCTAAATTTATAACTGCATTTGACCAGTATTTGCTAACGATCCTTATTTGACACTTTTGACCGTCTTCTCTGGTGGCTCCTTATCATGTCTAATCCCTAAAACCTGTACCTGATTTTTGCCAGAAAAAATTCTAAACAGGATTTTGAAGGACCATTTCTTGGTATAACGAACTGGCGGATTCATATCTTCTGTTCCGGACAGAATGGGTTTTCTATGAGGAAATGTTTTGAGCTTCTACGTTGAATCAATTATACCTTCTCGAACTTTGTTCGCCACTCTTGGCGATGCAGTCCTCTGATAATGATCAGAAATACCTCTCAGATTGCGGCGAGCCTTAGATGTAAATACGATTTTGAAAATATTCACCATTCCTCCATTTCTTTTTTCAAGTCTTCAATAGAAATATATTCACCTCTATCCGCCTCAGCTATACTTTCTTTTAAATCTTCCATCAATTCTTCTTCAGTCATTTGTTTCCAGGGGCCGGAGTGATCATATCTAGCGATGATTTGGGCCAATTCGGCATCCTCCTCCTCTTCTTCCAAGTAAGCCTCCGTCATCACATAGACCATCCGCAAAAGCCGTTCGTCTGCAATATCGATGCGCTGGTGCAATTCTTCCCTTATTTGTGCTAAGCTCATTTTTCCTTTATTTACGGCAATAAAAATAAACATTATTTCAACAAGAATCAAGGTAAAGAGGTTCCTTCAATACCCCATCAACCAGCCCACTTCTTATACCCCTCATACCGATAATACTTCGGCCTCGAATCCAGCCGCAAATGCAACCAGGATACGCCCAATCCCGCAGTACTGAGCCACAGCGGTTGGTCATTCAACCCTGCGCAGTACAATTCACCGACCCTTTTCCAAAATTCATCCTGTTGTGCCGCTGGGGCATGCCGTACAAATTGAGCTAGATGTGCCTAACAACCCGCATCACCAATCGGAGTAGGCACCAGCAAATGGGCGTCTTTGCCCAGGTTCAAAAAATCTACGACTGCTTTATCTGTAACAAAATGTTCTTGAAAAGCGCTTTGATATGGAATGATATGGCGCAAAGGTGCGCTATCAATGACGACAAATATTCAAAGGGAAGACTGGTTTTAGTTTTGATCATTAGCGCGACTTCCCAATAGAAGGCTTCAAAGGGGACTTCGGCGAGAAGGAAGTTGAAATAGCTGCGAAAAGGGGCGGAATTTTGCCAGAGTTGAATCACATGGGCAAAGGATAGAAGCTCGTCCTGTTTATTGATTTGGAATTGAAGCGTTGTACTTTGGGTTTGAGTTATAGGGTAAGCTTGCCACATGTTTCAGTAGGTTCAAGGTATAAAGTGAAAGCTGTATGTGAGGCCAAAGCGATAACAATAGCAGCGCGGATGA
>NZ_JBBAKG010000057.1:0-39234 GCF_040403615.1 Haliscomenobacter sp.
ACATGGAACAAGATGTTGGTGTGTATTTTGGCGATAGAAAAGAGTACGGGCGCCAACACACTATTTGTACTTGGCAAAGTCTAAACATACTGTTGAAGAATACCAAAGCAGGCACAGGTGAAGTAACCATTGACGAGTTCTTGGAAGGTGTGGTATGCGTTATTGTAGACGAAGCACATATGGCCAAGGCTGATGCCCTCAAAACTCTGCTGACAGGTGTGATGGCTAGAGTGCCAATTCGGTGGGGGTTGACTGGAACTATCCCCAAAGAAAAGTTTGAAAGTCAGGCTCTGCTGGTAGGGCTTGGCCCGGTTATTGGTCGCTTGAGCGCCAATGAACTACAACAGCAAGGTGTGTTGGCCAATTGTCACGTGAACATTGTGCAACTGGTAGACCATGTGGAATACAAAGAATATCAAAGTGAACTAAAATACTTGCTGGAAGAGTCAGGCCGATTGGACACCATGGCCGAACTAATCCGTCGGGTAAACGAAACAGGCAACACCCTGGTACTGGTGGACAGAGTTGCTGCCGGCAATGAATTGGTTGCACGACTGGGAGACAAAGCAGTGTTTGTGTCAGGCGCAACAAAAGGAACAAAAAGGCAAGAAGAATATGATCAAATTGCAGACTCAACAGACAAAATCATTGTGGCCACTTACGGTGTGGCAGCGGTTGGAATTAACATACCGCGAATCTTTAATCTGGTGCTTATTGAACCTGGCAAGAGTTTTGTTAGGGTTATCCAGTCAATTGGTAGAGGTATCCGAAAAGCAGAGGACAAAGATCATGTGCAAATTTGGGACATCACTTCAACCTGCAAGTTTGCCAAGCGACACTTGACCAAACGCAAACAGTTCTACCGGGAAGCCAACTATCCTTTCAGTTCAGAAAAATTAGAGTGGATGAAAATCGCTTGACTTTTCAATCACAATCCTGTAACATATAACTATGAGAATACTAACACTAGACAACACTTACTACGATCTAAATCAACTGCCTGAGGAAGTAGATGACATGCGTTTTGCCATACTTGACAACTCAAATCCAGCAGATCCAGACTATCACTTTATCCCGCTGATCTTTTTAGAGTCGTTTAATGCTCCTGCCCTGGTGTTGCGTATCGGAACACAAACAATCAAAATGCCCATGGATTGGCAGATCTTGATTGGAGAGCCTGATGTTGGAGATCTTGAAGTGCTACCGTTGACTTCGATCAATGACAGAGGCTTTAAAGTATTTCAATTCAATCCACTAAGCAGTTACAGACCCAGTTTCCCGGACATCGAAATACTAGATGTGTATCATGAGGTCAACTGGTACGCACCCAAACTCAAGAATGGCCAAATGCTGGCCGTGCCCTTGAATGATGATGCTGAACCCGACTGTGCGTACTTTGTGAAAGACGTCAGCCGCAACTGTGAAATTGTCAACTACAATCTGGCCTGGTAATGTCGCAACTCAAACCTGACACCAAGTACATATACGAACGTGCCAATGGTGTGGTTTACGCTCGGGAGTTTGGCGCTGGTCCAGGTGATCGAACAGTCGTAGGATATGACTATGATCCCATTACAGGACAAAAGATACCACACCAATGGGATTCAAGAACCAACGACGGTAGACCTTTACATGATCACATGAAGGAAGACCAACTGTGGGGACAAATTCGCCGTGAGGCAAAAACCAATCCCACTTTACAAGATGCACTGGCTCATGCTATAATGATCTATCGACTGACCAAAACTGATGAGTGATAAACTAAACATTGCCAACGAGATGCGCATGTTCGACCGTAAGGTCAGAACATTCTACGACGACTTGACCCCAGAAGAGCGCAAGAAGTTTTCAAACTATCTCATGATACGTTGGGGAAGTGCAGTGGAAGGATCAAGAGAATTACAAGAGTTCTATGTGATCAGTTGCAATGAGCGCCTGAACAAACACTTCTTTGATGTAAGCAAGCATCCTAAACTACACTGGCTCATGGCCACAAGTGTAAGTCCAGGCATGGGCACACCAAGGCATCCTTGGATAGCCCCCAAGAAAAAAGAAGCAGGACTCAGCGCCAAACGCAAGGCATTGATGGCCATGTACCCCACCTACAAAGATGACGAGATAGATGTCATGGCGCAGATAACAACCCAAAAAGAAATAGACGCATACAACCGAGCCGCAGGCAACGACAAGAAATGACATTCACGTGTGAGTATTGCAAGAAAACGTTCATGAAAGAATCATCCATGTTGGTGCATTCTTGTGAGCCCAAACGCAGAAGACTTGCTCGAGACGAAGTAGGAGTACGCATGGGCTTCCAGGCATACATCAAGTTCTATGAAACCATGCAAGGATCGGCCCGGAACAAAACACACGATGACTTTTGTGACTCACCATACTACCGGGCATTTGTTAAGTTTGGAAACTATTGTGTAAACACTCATGTGATTGCTCCTCCACGTTTCATGACCTGGTTGTTGAAAGCACAAAAGAAAATTGATCACTGGTGCAGTGACAAAATCTATACAGAGTACTTGATAGAATACCTGCGTGTGGAAGCGGTAGATGATGCGCTGGCTCGTGCAATAGAACACAGCATACGTTGGGCAGAAGAAACAGGCAATCCCCCACATGATTGGATGCGCTATGGCAATACCAATGCACTATGTTATGCTGTTGCGGCTGGACGTATAAGTCCTTGGGTAATTTACAATTCAGAATCGGGACAAAAGTTTCTGAGTGAACTGAGCACAGAACAAGTGGCCATGGTCTGGCCCTACATTGATAGTGACGCTTGGCAAAAGAAGTTTGTAAACTACCCAGCAGATCAAGAGTATGTGAAAGATATATTGAACAAGGCAGGATGGTAACATGATTAAAAATATCACACCGGGACCGGGCATCTACGTTGCGGCCAACAATTTCAGCACACCTTATGTTGACATGAGTCGACCCAGTGCAGGCATGGTCCGGTACAATGGATCAAATTTTGAAGTATACAACGGGTCAGACTGGGTGCAGTTCAGTTCGAGTATTCCACAGATTGAACTGGACGGCGTAACACAGGAAGCAGTTCAGTGGGTTCGTCGCAAAATGGAACAAGAAAAACAATTACTAGAGTTGGCAAAAATTCACCCCACACTAGCAGATGCCTTATTGGCTAGAGATCGTGCAGAAGATGTTGTTAAAATTGCAGCCGCATTGTGTAAAGTATGAGCGCAGATATTGATATTGACTTTGCCAACAGGGAAACTGTGTTGCGACTGATTCAGCATGTGCCTGCACGACAAAGCAATGGACGCCGGCACAACTCGGGTATCTATGTAACAGACATTCCTCGGGATCCTGTCAATCAGTGCGCCGCCATAGATTACGAAGAAGCAGAGCAACGTGGTTATTTTAAACTGGACTTTTTGAACATGAGTGTGTATCAGTTGGTTCGTGATCCTGCACACTATGAGGCAATGTTGACTGCAACACCGCCCTGGGAACGACTGTGGTCGGATAGTACTTGGGCCAGCCAACTGGTACACGTGGGCAATTATACAGACCTACTTAGAGTAATGAAACCAGATAGCATACCCAGAATGGCAGCCTTTATATCCATTATACGCCCTGGCAAAGCACATTTGCAAACATGCCCTTGGGCAGAAGTGTTTGCCAGTGTATGGGATGGGGACGAATCTCGAGGCTACACATTTAAGAAAAGCCACGCAGTTTCCTACGCGGCCCTGGTAGCCTTGCACATGAATCTCACTAGTCCATCCGTCGCACAAGAGTAATTGATTTACGTTTACTTTTCTTGCGAACTATGTCCAGCAAACTGCAAGCAGGACCGTGTAGTATTTCCAAATCTTTGTTGACAAAAGTGCGTAGGGTATAGCGGAACTGTTCCCAGTCTCGGCGTAAAAAGATGTTTATGGGGATTGATCGATTGCTTTCCCACCACCAAGTTGATGCTAATTCTAGAAATAGTACCTTGGATTCCTGGTCCAAGATACTGCCAAAGTCGTAGATAGTTGTAACAATATCGTCCCTGTTCTGTACCACACCCACATATTCTGCATTGGCATAAACGCACAATGTTATGAAGGGATATTTTTCTGTCAATTTTTCAAAGATATTGTTACCCATAAATACTTGCTGAGGATCCTATGTATTCAACCACCGTTTACTTATACCAACAACTCGTCCGGGTACTTTTGATAGACACCAGTGGCGGATATTTTACAAAGAGGTACGACCCAGTGTACGCAAAACAATTAACAATCAACAAAGGAGTGGATAACGTTCTACTCTTTGAATTTATCAATCAAGACCAGAAGCCTGTGAATATTGCAGGTTCTAGTTTTGTTTTCCGTGTGGTAAATCAAACAGGAGATGAACTCCTGGTTACCAAGCCCATGGAAATACTAAGTTCTGCACTAGGCAGAGTCAAAGTGGTGCTGGATACCACAGACACCATTAACATTCAAGCACAACCTGCCAGTTACAGCATACAACGCACAGCAGGCAACTATGTACAAGCCGCCTATACGGATGCCAATAGCCAAGCCAGAGCAGATTGCAACATTGTGGACTCAATATTGCCACAGCACATACCATCCGCAGAATGCACAGTGCCTGACATGTACGGCAAGAACAACTACTTTGGCGTGGGTCCAACACAATGGCCGGACTGGGCGCTAACACCACAGCCAATCAACGCCATCCAATCAACCGAATTCTACTCAAGTTTTATACCCACAAACGGCGCAAGCCTGACCACAGTCAAGTATGACCTGGTAGGCTACACAGGCACAGTCAAAATACAGGCTGCTCAAAACTATGAATCAGTCTGGTACAATGTCACAGAGTCAAGACAATATCTATGCGATACTGTAAGTGATTATCTCAACGTAGTTGGTTACCATCCACTGTTGCGATTGGCATTCAACAACTCCATCGGCTATGG
This sequence comes from Haliscomenobacter sp., assembly GCF_040403615.1. Lineage (NCBI taxonomy): Bacteria > Pseudomonadati > Bacteroidota > Saprospiria > Saprospirales > Haliscomenobacteraceae > Haliscomenobacter > Haliscomenobacter sp. The sequence continues at coordinate 4,952 of NZ_JBBAKG010000057.1, forward strand.
TGCCGCGGGTACTGTACAAGTTACAAATACTGTGGTAACTTCGGTTAGTATTACCAACCCCGGCGTTTACTATGTGGCACCGCCTTTGGTTGAAATCCTAGGTGATGGTTCTGGTGCAACTGCCACCTGTACAATTGATCCCAACGGTGGTGTGGCTGGTGTCACTATCACCAATGGCGGATCAGGTTATTTGCCGGTTCAGTTCCAAAGCAACGTAAGTGCCACAGCACTGTTCACAAACGGACGAGTACAAAACGTTCAATATCGTTGATCTAGTGTAACTAATCTGTTATAATCAACAGATGCTAGACGTACTTGCTTATCTACCTGCAAAAAGAAAACCCAGTCCACAGGGCTGGCTGAGTTTCAATGCGGTATGTTGCACCCATAATGGCAACTCACAAGACAAACGTGGACGTGGTGGCATCAAGGCAACCGAATCGGGTTGGAGTTATCATTGCTTCAATTGCTCATACACGGCCAGTTTTATTCTAGGTCGTACTGTTAGTTTCAAAGCCCGACGATTACTAGGGTGGATGGGTGTACCGGATAACGAGATTGACATGCTCAATCTTGAAAGTCTGCGGCATCGTAGCATACACGGCATTTTGGAAGATCGGCAACGAGTATTCAATACGTTAAGTGCTATTGAGTTTGAAGAAGCAGATGACTTTCCTCCGTTCTCGGAAGTGGTCACATCTGAGCATCCGGTATACTGGGATTACATACGCCGGCGCAGTGTTCCAGAAGACTTTCCCATAATGACATCAATCAAGACAGATGGTGTTCATTGGACTAGACCGTTTGTGTTAGTACCGTTCACTTATGACAACAAAGTTATTGGTTGGACTGCTAGATTCTTGGATGACAAACAGCCCCGGTACATCAATCACTCACAGCCGGGTTATGTGTTTGGCACAGATCTACAACATGCCAACTGGCAACATGTGCTGGTGATGGAAGGCATCTTTGATGCACTCTCAATTGGTGGGCTTGCTGTGATGCACAACACCATCAGCGATGGCCAAGCAAGATTGATTCGCAGTCTTGGACGTGAAGTTACTGTGGTACCAGACCAAGATGTCGCAGGTGTAGAACTTATTGACCGTGCTGTGGAACTGGGCTGGGCAGTGAGCATACCCGAGTGGCCAGCAGGTTGCAAAGACGTCAATGACGCTGTGATAAAACTAGGACGATTAGGGGCCTTGCTAACTATTATGGCCTCAAGAGAAACTAGTCGAATCAAAATAGAAATAAGGAAACGACAACTTGTCAAAAAAATACAATAGGCTTTGGGTGTTTGGCGACAGTTACAGTACACCGGATATTTGTGTTTCCCCACAAGAAAGTTTTTGGGGGTTAACTGCTTCTGCATTGTGTGTTGATACTGTGATCAATTGTAGCAGACCCAAAATAAGTTTTGACAGTGTGTGTCAAATGCTAATAGGTGAACAACAAAGATACAACTTTGATCAAGACTTTTTTGTCATTGGCCTGCCGCCATTGGAAAGAATTACTGTGTTTGACAATTACCAAGACACAGCACTAGTGAGTTCCGTATTTGATACAAAAACCTGGCAGGCACAACCCAGTAATGTCACAAGCCATCATGGATTGGTAAACTTGCAGTACAAGGAACTTGATCGATTGTCAGTGTTGATCAGTGATCGTAGTTGGATCGAAACTCAAGTGCTACGACAGGTATTTTTAATAACTCGGTGGTTGGATTCTTGCGACGCTAACTACATTATTGTAAATCTCAGTAAAAATTTAGATCCAACCAATCACTGGGGACCAAGCCAATACATACTAGATTATTGTGTAAATCACAACAGATGTAAATTATTTGATGGCTCCATGTATGATGTCAACTTAAATATCAACCGGCCAGCAGACTATGATAATTTTGGTTGGCACGGGCACCACGGACCTGCTGGCAACCGACATTTTTTTGAAACAAGCGTAAAGGACAAACTTTGTTAAAAGAATACGGACTTGATGTCCAAAGACTATTTCTAGAAATGATGTTGGAAGATGCAACAAGTTATGTGCGTGTTCAAAACATCTACAACCCGCAGAACTTTGACCGAAGTTTGAGACCAGCGGCTGAGTTCATCAAAGAACACACAGACAAACACAAGACCATGCCCGAAAGGTCACAGATTTCGGCAACCACAGGCATCAAACTTGCCGCAGTGCCGGACTTGAACGAAGGCCACTTTGACTGGTTCATGGGTGAGTTTGAAGCGTTTACCCGACGTCAAGAACTTGAACGTGCTATTTTGAAGTCAGCAGACTTGCTGGAGAAAGGCGAATTTGAACCCGTTGAGAAACTTATCAAAGATGCAGTACAAATATCACTCACCAAAGACATGGGCACGGATTACTTTGCTGATCCTAAGGCTCGCATTGAGAAATACTTTAACTCGGGCGGGCAAGTAAGCACAGGATGGCCACAACTGGATAGATTGCTGTATGGCGGATTCAGTCGAGGTGAACTCAACATCTTTGCCGGAGGTTCAGGTTCGGGCAAGTCACTGGTCATGATGAACATTGCACTGAACTGGTTGCAACAAGGGCTCAGTGGCGTTTACATTACATTAGAACTTTCAGAAGAACTAACAAGTTTGCGAACTGATGCCATGTTGACCAACATGAGCACCAAGGACATCAGACGTGATATGGACACAACAGAACTCAAGGTAAAACTTGTAGCCAAAAAGTCGGGCAACTATCAAGTCAAAGGCCTGCCGGCACAAAGCAATATCAATGATATCCGTGCTTATTTGAAAGAGTATCAAATTCAAACCGGCAAGAAAGTTGACTTTGTGATGATTGACTATTTGGACCTGCTAATGCCAGTTAGTGCCAAGGTGTCGCCCAACGACTTGTTCGTGAAAGACAAGTATGTGTCAGAAGAACTACGCAACTTGGCCAAAGAGTTGGCAGTGCTAATGGTCACTGCATCGCAGTTGAACCGTAGTGCAGTAGAGGAAATTGAATTTGATCACTCGCATATTTCAGGTGGTATATCTAAAATCAACACAGCAGACAACGTGTTTGGTATCTTTACAAGCCGTGCCATGAAAGAGCGTGGCAAGTATCAAATACAATGTATGAAGAGTCGTAGTTCAACAGGTGTTGGTCAAAAGATTGACCTGGAGTACAACATTGAAACCATGCGTATCACAGATGAAGGCGGAGACGAGGGAACTGGTTACAACAAGCCACAAAGTTCGATCATGGATTCAATCAAGGCACGAAGCCAAGTCAAGGCTGCCGATACTGGAGAGTCAAGTGACTCGTCTCCACCGTGGGAACGTGCTACAGGAACACCTGCTTGGGAAAAACCACCACAGGACACAGGCAAAGTCACAGCAGATGTCCAAAGTGCAAAACTAAAACAACTGCTGGGACAGATCAAATCAAATTAAGCCGCAACGCCCTCAATCACCACAAAGTTAAACACAGGTGCATCAGAGGCTGTGCCACTCACAGCATTAAACGTAATTCTAAAACTGCCAGCAGCCACAGCAGTAACAAATGCATTGTAGACGTTGGTGCCAGATTTTTGATTCACAACAATCACATCAGTTGCAGTTACCAAAGTGTTGGTCACTGTAAAACTGGTATATGCTGAAGTACCGGCTGCGGTGAACAATGTAATGGCACCTGAACGTTTGCTTAGTGTAACACCTGTGGTGCGACTTGTGCCTTGTGTTACTGTGCCTCCTGCTCCTGCGGCGTACCCAATACCAGTTCCGGCATTGGCCAACAATGGACGATTCAAATCATAGATGGCAACGGTAGTGCCTGAATCTACTGTGCTGAATGCAAATCTGTATGTGCCAGTAGCCCCAAAAGTGATCACGTTAGCGGCATATCCTTGGATGCCACTTGTGCCCACGCTGACTGCGGCAGGCAATGTAACTGTATAACCAGTATTGGTCACCACAACGTCAACGTACACAACACCTTCTGATCCCGCGGCGGGCCAGTTTGAAAAACTCAAACTAATGTTGGCAGTGGGCGCAACCAATTGATATTGTGCGGCTGAGTAATCAATAGGAATAGCACCTGCGGTGGCAGTTTGTTGCACATACGTGTAACTAACGTCTTGCAATTTAACGGCGTATATTAAGTTATCCGCCATGTTGTTGTCAAGTGTGGTACCTGTTAGTGCGGCTTTGAAAACACCTTTGTTTTCCAAGTCAGTGATCTCTGTTGCGGCTGTTTGGAAATTGGTTTTGATGTTGGTAAAATTATCTCTAAAGCCCTGTGTGTTGTTGGGTTGGCCCGCAACGGGGTATTGGCCGTCGATGTTGTTGGGGTTGATTTGACTTGTCATGGGTGATCCTGTATAATAGATATTTATTAGAATCTAAAAAGCACTAAATAATCCAAAGGCCCAGATCGAATGCAGAAAAAGACCCGAAGTTTGCTAGAAGAATTAGACTCAATGTATGTGGAGCTGGATCGCCGCCTGATCATTGAAACTAGGGCTGACAGCGTGATTGCCAGTGCCATACGCCTGATTGAACAGATTGAATCGGAGTTTGGTGCAGAGCAAGCAGACAACCTCACACGCAAACTGCTCAATGCCATACGCACCAAAGATGCTGGCAAGTTTTCGCGATCTGTCAGGAGAACAAATGCAGATTCATGAAATAACTCAACGCAAATTAAACGAAGCAGGATTTGCTCAAGGACTTGCGACTGGGCTAGGGTCAGCCCTGGGTAAAGTTGGCGTCGCAGGTCCAGACCTAGCACAAGGTGACAAAACAGGCCCATCAATGGATAGAGCCGATGCTCTGAGAATGGGACAAAAACTAACACAAACTCTAATGCCGATTATGATGAAAAACTGGGCAGAAAGAGTTAAATCTGCTGTGGCTATTAGCAAAAATCCTACTACTGGAGCACCTTCTACTGGACCAGCCGACATGACGCCTGACAGTCAAAACACATTAAAAGTTGAATTAGATGATATCATTGGACAAGCCATTCAACCACGCGGCGGCTTTGATTATAATAGATTAGAACAATATGCAGGTGCTGATCAATTATCCAAAAGCCAGGCACAAGTGATCACACAGGCAATTCAAACCGCCGCCGATCAAATATTCAAAGCCACAATAGATCCCAAGGGCAGTGTCAACACAGCACAGGCCTGGAAAAGTCTTATGTCTGATGGTATTGCTCCAGCACAAGGTATTATTGCGTTTGATAACAGCGGTGGTGGTGTTACTGGTGGAGTAAAAGTTAGACCAGGCCAAGCAGCCACAAGACCTACTGGATTGCCCTATCCTGATGATTATGAAATAAATCTTGGACAAGACTGGGTAACAAGAGATTTTAATAATCCTCAACATATGGCATTTTTGCGTAAACAGGCTGGATTGGCATGATGTATCTCAATGAAGGTGGCAATGTTTTCAAAGATGCACAAGGCCAGCCACTAACACAACGCATCAAACAAGGGGACATCGCCAGCACAGTGGCCTGGCTGGAAACAGTCACAGGTCTTGATCTATCACATGATCGAGATGAGAACGGGATTCCCGTCAAGTGGCTGGGCTCGACAGGCAAGAAACCCGACTCAGGTGATTTGGATCTTGCTGTGGATGCCAACGAAATAACCAAGGCCGAACTCAAGGGCATACTAGATGCCTGGGCCACAAAAAACAAACAAGATCCCCGAGACTGGACACGCCTCACAGGCGAAGCAGTGCATTTCAAAACACCCATACAAGGTGATCCAAAGCGTGGCTATGTGCAAACAGATTTTATGTTCATGCCCAATTTAGAATGGGGAACATTCTGGCTAGGTGGTGGCACAGGATCGGCTTACAAAGGCGTATTTCGTAATGTGCTGATGTCAAGCATCGCCAAAGCACTGGGACTCAAAGCCTCAGCCAAAGGCATCATCAGTCGTCAAACAGATCGAGTGGTCACAATGGATCCAGATCAAGCCGCTGGTATATTGTTGGCCCCACAGTACAAACGCAATCAATTGATGACTGTGGAAAGTATTTACAAGGCCCTGGCAATGGATCCTGATCGTGATACCAAACTGGCAGACTTTCGTGAGTATATTGCACGTGAGGGCGTAAAAGAACCTGACATGGGTGTGGCCGAAAGTGACGTGAACTTTCTAGCACGATTACGTGACCGTATTGTAAATCGGGGCTACGTTGCTCTTGTAGAAGCAGAACAATCTGGTGTGGGTGGCCGAGCCAAGGGTATTGAGCACCTGGAAGATCTAGTGTTCCGCCGTGGCACACAAGGTATTCGAGATGCACTGGAAATTGTTGGCCATGCTACACAACAACCCAAGACAGTCACCGCCAAGTGGGACGGCAAACCTGCTGTGATATTTGGCCGTAAGCCACTCAATGGCGAGTTTGTGTTGACAGATGGTTCGGGCTTTGAAGCCAAAGGCTACGATGGGCTTGCTACAAGTCCTAAAATGATGGCAGACATACAAAATAAACGTTCAGGTGACAGAACTGAACTGATTAATTTGTACGCAGAACTGTTTCCTGTGCTAGAGGCCGCACTACCGCCTAACTTCCGTGGCTATGTCAAAGGCGACTTGTTGTACATGTCAACACCGCCTGTGGAAGCAGGCAACTATGTGTTTCGACCCAACACAGTGGAATACAAAATTCCTGTCAAGAGCGCACTGGGACAACGCATTGGTTCTAGCAACATCGGTATTGCCATACACTCAATGTATGCAGATGCAGGTGATGCACGTCAGCCACTGAGCGGAGTAAAGTTTAACGAGGTTCCGGGACTGATGTTGGAAAGGCCAGCAAGTCCTCGGGCACTCGAAACTGAAACCAACGCTGAGAAACAACTCAAACAACTAATTAAATCTCAAGGTCGAGCAATTGACACGCTGTTTAATCCCACAGAATTACGAGCACACAAGATCACAGACCTGGCAAAACTGTGTGTGGACTTTATCAACACCAAAGTTGGCAGCCCGCTCAACGGTGCCACACTATTGCCTGAGTTTGGCAAGTGGCTGGAGACCCGAGTAACACCACAAAAGTTCCGTAACATTGTGGAATACTTGAACAGCCCTACATCTAATACCCCTGCATTGGCTGCGGCGTTTAATGCTTTTAACTTGCTACATGATGTCAAAATGCACTTGTTACGTCAAGCAGATACTGAACACCCAGGACAAGAAGGCTGGGTCATGGCCACCCCTGTAGGCTATGCAAAAGCAGTAAATAGATTTGATCCCAATGCATTTGCGGCACAAAATCGTCAGCGAAACAATCCGCAACAGGCATGATTTTTCCAAATTGACTAAATAAAAGCAGGTCCATAGAGACCACTAACTTAAAGGAAAATCGAAATGGCAACATTCACAAGAGTAAATGGTACTACCCAACCAGTGTTTGCACTGGACGTAGCAAACGGTTCTATCGCTGGTACAGCAAACGTCGCGGCCCAAGGTCCAGTGATGTTGTCTGGCCCAAAGCTAGACTTCTTCTTATTGACAGCAAATGCCGCATTGACAAATGCTGGTAACGTCAACGGTTATTTGAACAACGTGTTCCAAGCAGTTCAATCTGGTGCTGGCATCACTGGCGGCGGTGCAGGCGGAACAATTGCGTTCTACCAAGCAGGTGCAACAGCAGGTACAATCAACATTGCTATCTACCCAAGCGGTGCTTACACAACAGCAACATTGGTAGCGGCTGCTCAAACAGCCAATGCAACTGGTGGCTTGAACATTGGTATCCCAACTGCCAACGTATCCAATGCGGCTACGTTCACTAGTTTGGTTGCTTAATAACTAATTTTTAGTTAACCAACCCTGGACGTAAAAACTCCAGGGTTTCTTTTTGGCATTAAATACTCACAGAATGAAGATCATATGCCGTACCCTTTTCGATTGTAGTCTCACTGGTGTGACAGGACATTTCAGATCAAGCGAAATTCCTTTTGTGGATCGTGCTGGACAATCAGTTAATAATCAACTGGACTGGAATCATTCACGCAACCAACAACGCAACTGGGAAACGCTGTTACAAATTATAAGTTTGCGAACACAACCTGCTGATCTCACTGTGCCTGTAGAAACGGACGGGGTATGGGAATTTGAATTTCGAAGTGAAAGTGAAGGCGTATTCGAAATGCACGGAGACTCTGATCCCTTGGCTGGACTCAGAGTCGATTGTGAAGGGATACCCATGATGTTGAACTTAACAGAACAACCCAGTCTGGCTCCCACTATCACCACCAATGGCGAAGATCAAAACATTTGGTTCATTGCGGTAAATAATGCATTGGAGAGTAATCATGGTTGACACAACTGATATTGAAAAGAAAAGTCTTGAAGCGCACGTTGAACTGTGTGCAGAGCGTTATCGCCACCTGGAACTCAAACTAGAGAATTTAGAAACTGACGTCTCTTCGGTCAAAGTAACTGCTCGAGAAATACATGAAACAGTGACTCAAATGAACGATCGGCGCAACAATCAATTGCTCAACTGGGCCGTGGGATTAATTGGAGTGCTAATGGCAGCGTTGGGATATATGATCTCCCACTATGTAATAAAATGACCCGAGAACAAAAACTAGAAGCCTGGGCCGAACGTGAGCTCAAACGCAATATTGATAGTATCATAATAGATAATGGCGCAGGTGGCATTGTGGTTTTTGGCAAATACTGTATTGAAGCCAGTGACACAAGATTCTGTGTGAGTACATGGGACAGAGAAATACACAGTTTCAGCAGTAAAAAATCAGCCATGAGTTGGTGTACTGCTGATCATCAACAACAGTATAATTTAAGCAATTTGATACTGGTGTTAGATCGTAAAAAACAGGCCCTAGCGGCAGATATATACTGTCGCAAGACCGTGGGCGAACGTGGACGCCATGAAAATTTTTATGAAATCATAAACATGAAAATTCAACCCAAAATAGACCTGTATAATTCTGTTGACGCAGAATTAGAAAATTGTGTAAATCGGGCTAAATATCTACAGATTAGAGGATTCAATAATGAAACTGCAAGAACTAGCGGCTCCCCAGCCAAGTAAACAAATTGCCAAAGTATTCGAAAGTTACTTTGGTTCACGTATTCGTTTTGATCAATTGTCACACAACCAAACTCGTGTGATGTTGGTCAAGGTGCAAGGCGTGTTAAAAGAACACCGTGGAACAACCGCCCGCCATCGCAGTGAAACCAATCCCAAGTATTTGCAACTGGTAATGATGGAACAGGCCCTGAGTGCCAGACTAAAAGAAACCATGTTGCCACCTGTGGCCAGTACTGGTGCTACTGCTGGCGCCCCGGCACAACCTGGCGCAATCGGTGCTGCCGCCGCCCCTGCTGGTGCAAAACCGCCACAGGATCCTAAACTGGCTGCCGCATTGAAAAAATCTGCCGGCGGACAACAATTGAATCCTGAAGAACAAAAACTTGTGGCCGGCGCCGCAATGATGCAGGCCGAAAGCCGTTTGCGTCGTGCAATGCGTCGTCTCAACGAAAGCGAAGTACAACAAGCACAAGTGGTGTTGGCTGCACAAGACATGGTTGACAAGATGCAAGGCATGTTGGAAGATGTTACAGAATTGCAATTCAAAGAATTGCCTGCCTTGGTTGACTCAATCAAGAATCAAGTTGGTATTGATCAAGCCACACAATTCAATCAAGATGCCACTGCCGCATTGGCTGGCCTGGTGCAGAATCTTCAAGGTGCCAAGCAACAACTTGACGCCGCATTGAATGTTGTAACAGGACAAGCCCCTGCCGGTGCCGCTGCCGCTGGTGCCATGGGCGCTGACATTGCCGCAGGCGCAGGCGACATGGCTGCCGCTGGTGCTGACATGGCCGCCGCAGGCGACATGGGCGCTGAAATGGGCGCCGATGCAGAATTGGATGCCGCTGCCGCTGAAGCCGGTGCTGAACCTCCTGCTGCCGCGCTGGGCCGCGCCAAGAGATAATGAAAATCTTCGAAGTTGACATGGGCATGGCACCACCGCCTGACCCGGAGCAACTGTCAGGCTTGGTACAGTTCCTTAATGGCCGGGCTAACGATACCAATGCTCGAAAAGAAATCAGCCAGGATGCGTTTATCAAACTGGCCAATGATTTGGACATCAATATCACTGCTCAAAATCTAGCCGATGTGGTGAGCCAAGAGCCACTCAGTAACTTGTTGGAACCTATGGATCCAAACACAGGCGTACTGATGTTTAAAGGTGCTGGACAACCAGATGTTGCCATGCCAGTGAACAAGGCTCAAGACATTGTGGCAAGTGCTGCCAAATCTGCAATGAACCGAGACCGCGGCGTCTAAACAATCCAGTCAACCAAAGGTTGACACAAAACGTTAAATAGTGTATACTTGACTATAAAAAGGTTTATATGGCATACTCAGAAAAAGTTGTAGATCACTATGAAAATCCACGCAACGTGGGTAAATTTGAAATTGACAATACTATTGGCACCGGCATGGTTGGTGCGCCTGCTTGCGGTGACGTGATGAAATTACAAATCAAGGTAGGCAGTGATGGCATAATCACTGACGCAAGATTCAAAACATATGGCTGTGGATCTGCTATTGCCAGCAGTTCGTTGATTACAGAGATGGTCAAAGGCATGACCCTGGATCAAGCAGGCAAGATCAAAAACAGCGACATCGCTGAGGAATTGGCCCTTCCACCAGTCAAAATCCATTGCTCAATTCTTGCAGAAGATGCCATCAAAGCCGCAGTAGCAGACTATCGCAAGAAGCATGATCTCGTTCACTGACACAGCACGGAACAAAATACAAAAGTTAGTTACAACCAAAAACTATGCTGGTATTCGCCTTGGGGTTAAAACCACAGGTTGCTCCGGACTCGCTTATGTGTTAGAGTACGTTAAAGAATATGTTGACGAACAATATGTTATCAATTATGCACAACCAGATTTTGTGGTTCTGGTAAATCAAAAAGACAACGTGTATCTTCAAAACATGACCGTAGACTATGTGCGCCAGGGTCTTAACGAAGGCTTTGAATTCTCAAATCCCAACGCCAGGGATTATTGCGGATGTGGAGAATCATTTAGAGTTTAATAACCCAAATGAACTTGAAAATCTCTTAAATTAATATCTTTGGGATATATAAATTTATAAGAGATATCTATGTTTATAAAAGAATCCACAGAAACCAATAGTTACGAGAAAAAAAGTAAGTTTGGTAAATTAACTGAATACACTAGGACCAAAACACTAACTCATTGGGGGTGTGATAATTGTGGTATAGAATTTACTAAATCAAGAAATGGAGTATATGATATTACCTCCAAATCATATTGTAAAGATTGTATTTTAGAACATGGAAAATCTAAATTAGCCGGGCAAGTGGGCTACCAAGCCAGGGCAATTAAACACAAAAAAGAAAAAGCAGGAACTTTGTTTAAAAAAGAAGGGTATCCTGAAATAAGATACGGCATTGATTATCCGCATCGATCCGGATTTGGTTCTATTAGAGAACATCAATATGTGATGGAGATGCATTTAAATCGACGATTAAAAAAAGGCGAAGTAGTGCATCATATTGACGGCAACAAACAAAATAATAATTTAGAAAATTTGTACCTAACAAGTGTAGCAGAACATAATAAACTTCATGCCGAAAGCGAAAGTATTATTTTTGCATTAGTAAAAAACGGATTGGTTAGATTCAATCGAGATACAGCAAGATATGAATGGTGCGGAGAAAGTTTTTGAATATAGTTGACAGTTGGACTATTATAGTCTATAATTAACTATAATTATGTATAATCCAAAATTTGATTACCAGCCTATTCCCCGAGTCACAATAGAGGGCCGGCGTTACTATGCCACACCCGATGGCAACAACTTGCCGTCAGTGACCACAATCCTGGACAAGACCAAACCTCCAGAAAAAGTTGAAGCATTAAATCAATGGCGTCGACGTGTGGGCGCAGAAAAAGCACAGCAGATCACAACAGAAGCCGCCAATCGTGGCACACGCATGCACACTTATCTTGAGCACTATGTCAAAACGGGCGAGCGAAAAGAACGTGGATCTAATCCTTTCTCCTGGCCCAGTCACGCAATGGCAGATGTGGTAATTGATCAAGGACTTGCCAACGTAAATGAATTCTGGGGCATTGAAGTTCCGCTATATTTCCCCAGCGTGTATGCAGGCACAACAGATGGTGCTGGCATTCATCTAAATGAAGAGGCCATATTAGACTATAAACAAACTAATAAGCCCAAAAAGCGTGAATGGATTGATGACTATTTTGTACAACTGTGTGCCTATGCAGAAGCACACAATGAATTGCACGGTACAAAAATACGCAAGGGTGTGATTTTGATGTGTGTCAAGCCCGATCTAGATGAACAGCACAACATTGTAGGCAAGCCTGTATATCAGGAATTTGTGCTGGAAGGTGCCGAATATGACCGTTATCGGGACATGTGGTGGAAAAAGGTTGAACAGTACTACATGCTAAATATGTAATATCGCAAGGACTATTACTGTGGCAATTGTACAAATCTCAAGAATAACTCAACGCAAAGGTCTAGCCATTGACCTACCTGAACCTCTAGCAGGTGCAGAACTAGGCTGGTCAACAGACACACGCAGACTCTACATCGGCAACGGTACAACCCAAGAAGGTGCGCCGGTGGTGGGCAACACTGAGGTACTGACCGAATTCAGCGACATTTTGAGTTATGCTACAGAATACACCTACCAAGGTGAATCTGCCAGTTATGCTGTACAAACAGGTGCCAGTACAAGTACACCAGTAAGCCAAAGTTTACAATCAAGACTGGACAGCAATGCTATAATTACAGATTTTGGTGCTACCGGTGATGGTGTAACAGATGTCACTGCCAATATCAACCGTGCTCTATATCAATTGTATTGTAGACAAATTAATCCTCAAATACGTCGTAGTCTATATTTCCCTGCCGGCACTTACATAATCAGTGACACATTAAATATACCCCCTTACTGTAACTTATATGGCGATGGACCAGAAGGTACCATCATCTATTTTTACGTACAAACCTGGACTAGCACTGTGGCCTATGCCACTGGTGTGTTGGTAAAGAATGGGTCCAGTTATTATCGAAGCGTGGCTGCTGTGCCAACAGGTGCCTCTATTTCTGACACAGTATATTGGACCGCTACCACCTTACCCGGTTATATTTTTAGAACCGCCGACAGTCTACAACAAACTGGGGCCAATATTGGACTTAATGGTGCTTTGCAACCAGGAAGTTTTGAAATTTCTAACATGAAGTTCATGACCAACATGGTCCATGACGGCTGTCTTGCGCAAGCCGCTCAAGACTGCGCATTTGAAAGTGTAAATATTTCAGGGCCCGAAACAACTAGTACATTAACAACATCTGGAAGTGGCACTGCTTGTGTGAGATTTGACACCACAGCCAGTTATGTGTGTAGTAATATAGAATGGAATCATGGCACATTTACTGGCATGACCTGGGGCACCAATACCGATGAACAAATAGAAGGCGTTACCTTCAGCAACTGTTCTTTTGATACGTTATACCAAGGCGTGTATTTAGGAAACAATACACCACCAGCAGTGGGACCAACTGGGTTCCGTATAGTAGAAAACAATTTTGACAACATCTATGCAGAAGGCATATCAATTGTAAACGTGGGAATGAACTGTTCAGCATACAATGCATTTTATGATGTGGGCAACCATTTCTTGGGAACTGACAATCCTTCTACTCCAGTAATCGACATTGACGGAACAAACAATGTGAGTGTGGGCGACATGTTTGAACGCACTACGGAATATTCAACAGGCGTGCATCCAAGAATCCAACTCAACAACCTCAATGGCGTGGCACTGGGCATGAATGTGAGCAACATCACATTTTATCAAAACAATTCCGATGGTGGCGGTACTCCTTACAACTTTGCCAATCAGTTAGCAATAGGCACTTATCAACGCATGGCCGGTATCACTGACACATTAGCCGATAACGTGAGCAGTGCTAGAACCTTGTTGACATTTGATGCAGTCTATATCAAAGCGGTGCAAATCAACTACACTATCACGCGAGGCACGGCTATTAGAACAGGTGTTTATACCATAGTAGCCGGCACAGATGCGTCTGGCACTGGTCTACAAGGTAGTGATACAGGTGTACAAAATTCTGCGCCTGGACAAACATTCAGCGTCACTGAAGCAGCCAGTGTGGTCAGTTGGAAGTATGTGACTACCAGTACTGGCGCCGCTGGAACCATTTATTATTCAGTTACAAAACTAGCCTAATGTGGCCTAAAACTTTTGCCGAAAGGCTTGAGAGTTGGGCACAACTCCGACAACAAGCCTCCACCGCTGATGCGGAAACAGCACTTGCTGCCATTAATGCCTGGTGGTTTCAAACTCCCTGGCGAGCATACCATTTACACTGGGACGATCAACTGCTTTGGCCAGATCCTTGGCAATTATTGAGCGACGATCTCTATTGTCCTCTTGCTCGCGGGCTGGGAATACTGTATACTATAACTATGCTGGATCGGTCAGATCTGCAGGATGCTGTGTTGGCCGAGGTAGATAGCGACAATTTAGTCCTGGTCGCCAAAAAGAAATATATACTGAATTGGGATCCGGAGCAGATGTTAAATATCACTCTAGGGCATTTCAACCCCCACCACAGCATTACGCAAGAGCAAATACAACAACAAATCGGGTAACAATGAAGCAAATTATAGTACAAAAACGTAGTGGCAGTCGCGAGCCACTAGCGTTGGAAAAATGGCAGGCACAAATAGCCAAGATTTGTGCAGGCACAGCAGATGTAAGCCAGAGCATGATAGAGATCAAAGCCCAGTTACATTTTTATGATGGTATTACAACTCACGAAATTGATGGCATTACACTCAGGGCCATAGTGGATTTGATTGACGTAGAATCAAATCCTGACGTTGGACATACCAACTATCAATACGTGGCCGGCAAACAACGACTATCAATGTTGCGCAAAGACGTATACGGTTCATACGATCCTCCTCACTTGTATGAAATTGTGAAGCGGAATGTGGCCACTGGCCTGTATACTCCTGAACTGTTGGAATGGTACTCAGAGGATGACTGGAATCGCATGGAAGACATGATTGATCATGCAAAAGACGAGCAGTATTCTTATGCGGCAGTGGAACAGTTGATCGAAAAGTATCTTGTCAAGAATCGTTCCACAAAGGAAATTTATGAAACACCACAAGTCCGATATATGGTTGCGGCCGCTACTGTATTTCACAAGGAAGAACCCAACAGCGCAAGAATGCGCTACATCAAGGAGTACTACAATGCTGCTTCAGACGGCCTCTTTACCTTGGCCACGCCAGTACTGGCAGGGCTTGGTACTCCTACTAAACAATTTTCAAGTTGCGTTCTCATTCGCTCGGATGATGATCTGGACAGTATTTTCGCCTCGGGGGAAATGATGGCCAAGTATGCCAGCAAACGTGCTGGCATTGGTTTGGAAATTGGACGACTACGTCCATTAGGCTCGCCCATACGGGGCGGCGAAATCATGCACACCGGCATGATACCATTTTTAAAGAAGTGGTTTGGAGATTTACGCTCATGCTCACAAGGAGGTATCCGCAATGCAAGTGCTACTGTATTCTATCCTATTTGGCATCATCAGTTTGATGACCTTATTGTGCTTAAGAACAACCAAGGAACAGAAGAAACCCGAGTCCGTCATATGGATTATGGGGTTGTGCTTAGTGCTTTCTTCTGGAGAAGATTCAAGAACAAAGAAAACATAACATTCTTTGATCCTAACCAAGTTCCAGACTTATACGAAGCGTTCTATGCCAACACTGAACGTTTTGAGAAACTGTATGTTGAATACGAAAACCGTAAAGACCTACGTACCAAGACCATGAGTGCTGAAGAAGTATTCAAAAGCGGCATACTAAAAGAACGTACCGATACAGGTCGTATCTATTTGGTGTTCATTGACAATGTCATGAACCAAGGTCCGTTCGATACTGAGTATCATACCATTTACCAGAGTAATCTTTGCTGTGAAATTCTCTTACCTACAAAACCGTTTAAGCGCCTGGATGATGATGCAGGGCGAATCGCCCTGTGTACGTTGGGAAGTATTAACTGGGGTGCATTCCGGAATCCTGAAGACATGCGCCGTGCTTGTAGAATTCTGCAGAGATCCTTGTGTAATATACTTGACTACCAAGACTTCCTGTCAATCCAGAGCCAGTTATCAAATGACGAAATCCAGCCGCTTGGTATCGGTATTACTAACCTGGCTTACTGGCATGCCAAGCGAGGACTCCAATATGGTAACAAGGATTCTTTGGCCGAAGTCAAGTCGTGGATGGAACATCAGGCTTTCTACCTTACCGAAGCCACAGTTGAACTTGCTAAGGAACGGGGCCGTTGCAAAGATTCGGACCACACCTGGTATGGTAAAGGTATCTTTCCCTGGGAGAGACGAGCCAAGGGTGTTAATGAACTCACAGACTTTTCTCCTGAACTGAACTGGGAAAGCCTACGTGCTGATATGCGAGCATATGGTGTGCGCAATGCTACACTAATGGCCATTGCACCTGTTGAAAGTTCCAGTGTTGTAATTAATTCTACCAATGGTATTGAAATGCCTATGAGTTTGATCTCAGTAAAAGAAAGCAAAGCAGGAAGCCTTACACAAGTTGTACCTGAGTATCACAAACTCAAGAACAAGTATCAGATGATGTGGGCGCAGAAAGACTGCGACGGATATTTAAAGACAGCGGCTGTGTTAGCGGCCTATGTTGATCAGTCAATCTCAACAAACACATTCTATAACCCAGCACACTTTGCTGACCGTAAAGTACCCACAACATTGATTGCCCGGAACTTGATGCAAGCACACCACTGGGGATTGAAAACATTCTACTACAGTTTGATCAACAAAGCAGGTAGTAAAATGGCCAAAGAAGACGCACCTGTGCCCTTACTTGAGATTGATTTTGATCTTGAAGAAGACTGCGAAGCTTGTAAGCTATGAACAGCATTGAAAAAGTTTGGGCCCGGGCAACTGGGCACTTGATGGGAGAGTCAGATCATGATCGTCCAGACGTGCCTGTACTAACTCTTCGGGAAGCACGAATAGCCCTATTTTTTAAAACATTCTGGGTTATAATACATGTTGTAACATGTGGGTTCATTATAGCAAATACAATAAGACACTGGTAAAAATTATGTCAAAACAACAATACAATTTAAAAACAAAAACTGACTATCTCAGCCGCAAGATGTTCTTGGACCCAGCAGGTCCTGTAACAATACAACGCTTTGAAGAAGTCAAATATAACAAACTGGTCAAGTACGAACAAGAAGCACGTGGCTTCTTTTGGGTGCCAGAAGAAATCTCTTTGACCAAAGATGCACAAGACTTCAAGGATGCCAGTGACACAGTCAAGCATATCTTTACGTCAAACCTGTTGCGCCAAACAGCACTGGATAGTTTGCAAGGACGTGGTCCCAGTCAAATTTTCACACCTGTGGTTTCAATTCCTGAACTTGAAGCCCTGGTCTACAACTGGACATTCTTTGAAACCAATATTCACTCACGTAGTTACAGTCATATCATTCGTAACATCTACAACGTGCCCAAGGATGTGTTCAACACAATCCATGACACACAAGAAATTGTAGACATGGCATCCAGTGTGGGCAACTACTACGATGCATTGCATGTGATCAACTGTCGCAAAGAAGCAGGCGAAATAATTACAGAACATGAACACATCAAGGCTATCTGGCTAGCACTCAACGCAAGTTACGCACTGGAAGCATTCCGCTTCATGGTGAGTTTTGCCACAAGCCTGGCCATGGTAGAGAATCGTATCTTTATTGGTAACGGCAACATTATTCAGTTGATACTTCAAGATGAAGTGCTACACAAAGAGTGGACTGGTTGGTTGATCAATCAGGTGGTCAAAGAAGATGCTCGCTTTGCCGCGGTCAAGGCCGAATGCGAAGGCGAAGTATATCAAATGTATCTGGATGTGATCCGTGAAGAAAAAGCCTGGGCTGACTACTTGTTCAACAAAGGTCCGGTGATTGGTCTTAACGCCAACATTCTCAAAGACTTTGTGGACTTTACAGCGTTCAACGCACTCAAAGAAATTGGTATCAAGTACACAGAAGAACATCCACGATCCACACCCATACCTTGGTTTACTAAGCACGTGGACACCAGCAAGAAACAAACTGCGCTCCAGGAGAACGAGTCAACTAACTATGTTATTGGTGTTATGAGTGATAGCATTGATTACGACGAGTTACCTGAACTATAACAAGGAGAAAATATG
Organism: Haliscomenobacter sp.; assembly: GCF_040403615.1. Taxonomy (NCBI): domain Bacteria; kingdom Pseudomonadati; phylum Bacteroidota; class Saprospiria; order Saprospirales; family Haliscomenobacteraceae; genus Haliscomenobacter; species Haliscomenobacter sp. The sequence goes on from NZ_JBBAKG010000057.1 coordinate 23,324, forward strand.
AAAGCCATAGTATGGTCAAAAGATCAATGCCCTTTCTGTGTGCAAGCAAAGGCACTACTGGAAAGCCGAGGCATTGATTACGAAGAACGAAATGTGTCCAGAGACTGGACAAAAGAACAACTATTAGAAGCAGTACCAACCGCTCGCACACTACCGCAAATCTTTTTAGATGATGCACATGTGGGAGGGTTCAATGAACTCAGACAACGGCTTGTTTGATCCCAAAGCAATGACCATGGACTGGTTAAAAGAAAAAATACCAGATCTTGAGACTAACAAATTTTTTACTGCCGATTGGTTCACAAATGGTTTAATAAATTTTGAATATGCCAAAGCACAGATGGGCACACTTCCAGACACAATTTTAGAAATTGGATGTCACGAAGGACGTAGCACTTGTTGGATGTTGGAAAACTTGTTGTCAGAAAATGGCTCAATTACCTGCATAGATCCTTTTGCAAATGACCCCCTTAGTGCTTTTCGAAATGATCAGCCACCTGCACCAAACTTAATTGAGCAAGTATTCCGTCACAACACTGACTTAGCCAAGTCACCGGAACAAACAATTCGACTCATGCCAACATTGAGTTTTTATGCCCTAGCAGAACTTATAACAGAAAACAAACAATTTGATTTTGTCTATGTCGACGGCAGTCACAGTGCAGATGAAGTACTAGCAGATGCTGTGATGTCATTTGGATTGTTAAAAAAGAACGGATACATGATCTTTGATGACTATCTCTGGAAAGACGGGTCAGACGTATTAGATCGTCCCAAAATGTCTATTGATGCTTTTGTAAATATGTTTCAAAAGCACATAGAAATCAAATTGATTAACTATCAATACATTATACAGAAAGTTTAAAATGCAATTCGATCAAAATCAGGTGTACACCTTCAAACTCAACTCTGGAGAAGAGTTGATTGCCCGTGTTGAAAAACCTGGCACAGAGTGGCTCACTGTCAGTGATCCTGTGAGCGTGGCTCCAGGACCGCAAGGCATGGGACTTGTGCCCTCAATGTTCACCGCAGATATCAAGCGGGAAATTCAACTAAATATCAACAGCATATCACTTTATGCCTATGCTGAAGACGCTGTCAAAATGAAATACATCGAAGCAACCACAGGCATCAAAGTTCCGGACAAAAAACTTATATTGGGATAAAATGCCAGCAGTACAACGAGATGGTGATGCAAATGGCGCAGGGGGTGTAGTCTCTGGCGGTGTTGCCTCTGTACGTGTGAATGGTAGCCCTATCACTGTAAACGGAAATCCTGTGAGTGCTCACGCTCCTTGGGGACGACCACATCCACCACATGCGGCAGCCAGTACCACAGGCGGAAGTGGCACTGTGCGAGCCGGTGGCATTCCCGTTGTTACCACTGGCTGTTCAGACACCTGTGGACACGCTCGTGCTGGTGGCAGTGCTGATGTAAGGGCTGGATAATGCCCAGTATTCTCAGTCCGTTACAACTAACCGCCGCTGTGGCCTTGTTGCAAAATCAAGGACTAAAACCGTTTCCGGCTGCATTGGCCACTGCTATTCAGTCTTTCAATGCCACCACATTGATCAGTAACTTTCTTGCGGCAGTGAGTTTTTACAAAGCACAGAGTTTTGCCACCGAATCAACGCTGACTAGTTTGTTGAGCATTGGCAGTACAGTGTGTCCAGCCTTGGGCAACAGCATACCAGCCAGCCCAGTTGGAACCTATCCATACTTGAACATCGAATATCTCATAAACTATCTTGGTGCCGCAGATGGTAGTACTATCGACCCATCGGGATTTTCAAATCTAATAGAACAAACTTGTGCGGCCTATCTCGGCAACGGTGATGCCGGCGAGTTTGGTCAAGGATTTGTGGCCATGCAAGGTTATATTGCCAGCACCAATCAATACATCAACAGTTCAGCCAATGCCAATCAATATCTTGGACCCTTGTTTACCAACATGGATGATCTGGTCACAGCCAACATATCCAGCATGACCACTGACTTGCCTGGGTATGGGGTTGACTTGGCCAATCAAGGCAACCTGTGGAACATGAGCAAGTTGGATCTGTACGGCACACCCGCTGGACTCTTGCAACAAATATCTGCATTGGCTGGCATTCGAGGACGCACAGTTCCTGATTTACAAAATGCCTTGATCAGTATGGGGCTGTCGGCCACCGACATTTCCAACTTAGTAAACGACAATCGTGTGGGACTCAACAACCCTACAGGCCTCACACAAAACGAATTTGATAAACTACAGTTGTTGGCATACAATGCCACAACCATGATCTCAGGCGATGCCTTGACACAGATCTTGGACATACTGGGAGTGACCACTCCGGGTATTGACAGCCTTGATGACTTGTTGAATCCTGTGATCATGTTTCCACTGAGTTATGCATCATTACAGACCCCCAGTCCTGATGGTGCTGTGCCTATTTTCAGTTCAACTGGGGCAGTGAATTCCAACATCACTCCCATAGTCAACAGTTACTTGCCCACCTCATCGGGGTGTGATGAACTGGGCAAGATTATTCCACCTGCTCAGGCCACGGCCAACAAAGCTATTCAAGTGGCATTCCAACAAATCAACAACGCACCCAATACCACATTGCCACGGTTGGCTGAAACAGTGCTAGGCAATGTTGATAATCCTTGGAACGTTACACAACCATACTTGGCCAATACTGTGGTTGGGTATGGATCTCCAGTGCCCTCTTACTATCGTGCCAAAGATGATGTGCCTGTTGGTACAGATATCAACAACACTGCCTACTGGACACCTACCACATTGGGCGGTCTTAGTACACTGGCTGACTTGCCACTGATCCAGGCACAGACCGCCCCAGTTGACAGTTCAGTAACTGACTATATCACAACCACAATGGCCACAGGCACAGGGCCCGACGGTACTATTACCACCTATGACATACTAGGACTTGCAATTGACAGCGACAACTTTGCCGTACAGTTGACCAGTGCCACTTCTGCAATCAACAGTTTACAAGGTGCCGGAAGTCTCGCCACACTTAACACAGCATACACCAACATCTTGCTGGCTGTTAATGATGCTGGAGTCATTACACAAATTGGCAACGCCAACTCGGCCATTGCCGCACTCATTGCCAATCCCAATGTGACTGTACTCAATACTGCTTGGACTTACATGTCCAACCTAATGAACTTGAGTGCCAAGTATACCACCGAGGCTGGTATCGATTATTTTCTATTACAACCTGATGATAAGAATAGTGTGTACTCCTTGGTACAAAACTTACCCAATTACGGTCTACTCACAGCCAATGGCGATGCGGCTGAGTTTTTAGAAAACATTGCTGACACCGCCACCCTGGGTGGACAAGCCATCGTGGGGGTAATGCGTGAAGGTCGCAACAATGCAAGATTGAGCACGGCTGGCCTGTACAATACCAATCAAATACCCAGCAACCCAGAAATAGCACCGATTCCGGTAATTGATCCAGTTACCTGATCAAATCGGCTACTTTGAGATTGATTTTGTATTGACTTGGTACAAATACGTATATATAATATGCAATGACTCGCGTCATTCTACTTTTAAAAGGAAAAACTAAATGAAGAAAATCTTCGCAATCTTGGCCTTGGCCATCTCCGGTACTGCTTTTGCAGCCGACACGTTCACAGTTGAAAGTCAACGCATCAACAACGCAGGTGCTGCCGCACAACAACAATATGTGCTGGGTATCAAGAAAGATTTCACGGGCTTTGCCGGTGACTTGGCATTTTCAAATGCACAAACTGACGGTACAAATGCTTTGAGCACACGTATTGAAGCAGGCGCAACAGTGGCCGGTCCAGTTGGATTGTATGCTCGTGTTGCAACAGGTCAAAAGTATAGCAATACTGCTGACTTCACATATTACTCAGTTGAGCCAGGTATTGCAGTCGCAGTTCCGGGCGTTGCAAGGTTGACTGCCAAAGCGGGTGTACGTTTCCGTAGTGCATTTCAAAGTGCAAACAATGACCAAACACACACAGCCCGTTACTCATTGGCTTATGCTTTGGGCAAGAACGATACCGTCGCTGTCAAGTATGACCGTGTTCAAGGTGACAGCAACCAAAAGATTGTTGCAGTAGCATACACACGTGGTTTCTAAAAAGTAATACTTTAGTACTACAAAAGCCCTGCAAGTTTGCGGGGCTTTTTTTTGGTTGACCAATAATGACTCTTTTGCTATAATATACACATGTTCAGTAAAAAGGAGTTGGAAATGCGCGAAGCAATTCTTGCAAAATTAGCCGAAGTTGAAACCATGCTAGACGAATCCTCTTGCAGTGGCGACCAACTGGCCGAATGCGGTCAAGTCTATCGAGACATCATGGACAAGTTGTCTGCAATAACACAGGCTGTGGACTGCTACGTTGATTGACCAGAAATTCCCAATTTGTTATAATACTTGTATAGAAACTTAACAGGAGCCCCGAATGGAAAAACTCACATCAATACAGCAAGTCAATTCTGCTATCATGTTTGGTACGTGGACCGACGTGGAACTTCGTAGCATGGCTGATGCTATCCGTTTCAATCAGATCAGTCTTCGCAAGCAGGTCAAACGTAGCCTGGACGTGGGCGTTCGGGTGCGCTGGGTCAGTTCCAAGAACCCGTCAGGTGCCACAGGCACAGTGAAAAAGATTGCAATTAAATATGTCACAGTCCGCAATGACCGAGACGGTGGCTTGTGGAAGATCCCGGCCAACATGCTGGAGATAGTTGAAGGACAGATGGTGACAGCATGAACTTCCGTTCTTGGTGCAGAGAAAAGTGGTACGAGCATGTTGACGAACTGATCAGTTACGGGCTTGAACCACAGTTTACCGCACAAGAATATTTTGATCGATATAAATTTTGGCTCAAACGTGAATTTAAACATCAGCAAGGAGTGAAATAATGGGTCTCGACATGTATGCATACACCGCCGCCAAGGAACAGGCAGATTACAAAACTGGTCAACGTGAAATTGCCTACTGGCGTAAACATCCTAACCTGCACGGTTGGATGGAACGACTTGCTGAATCTAAAAATGTAGAGTACAGTACATTTAACGGGGTTGAACTAGAACTTACTTGGGCGGATCTAGATGAACTGGAACGTGCAATAACGCACAATCAACTACCCCCTACCCAAGGCTTCTTCTTTGGCAACGAATCAGATGATTTTTACAAAAAACAAGATCTTGAATTTGTCAAGAAAGCCCGAGCAGAATTGTTCATGGGACTTAAAGTGTTTTATAACTCTTCATGGTAACCACTTAAATATATGAATGAAACCGACTTCTCAAACGAAAGGTTTGACAGCATAGTGGCGGCAGGATGGATCCGTGATCTAGAAAGTTCAGACAGTCGCATACACAAAGAAAAAACAATTGAAAAAGCACTAATGGCCGCCAAACTGGGCAGTGCTGATGCACAATGTTTCCTCTTTAATTGCTACCAGGCTTACAATCCTTTCTACACATTCAATATCCGTCAAGTGCCTGAGACTGAGGGCCTGACTAGTCGGCCCAACCCTTGGACAAAGTTTTGGGGGTTGCTGGAAGCCCTACGCACAAGGTCTACTACAGGTAATCGTGCTAGAGAAGCCATTGAACAAATGAGCCAACAGTTTGACTCAGACGAGTGGAACAACCTGGCTCGTCGTGTGATGATCAAGGATCTGCGTTGTGGCATTTCAGAAAAAACACTAAACAAAGTACTGGGCAAGACTGAGTACAAGATTCCTGTGTTTACTTGCCAGTTAGCGCAAGACTCCACAGACCAACCCAAAAAACTTCGAGGTATCAAACGTCTGGAAGTTAAACTGGATGGTGTGCGGGTACTGGCAGTGGTTGACGGCAGTAATGTTTCTCTGTTCAGTCGCAATGGCAAAGAGTTTGCAAACTTTCCGCAGATTGCAGATGCTATTGAAGATGCTCGCAAGCACTTTCAATGGGGCCGCGGCACAGGCGGCCGCTTTGTGCTAGACGGCGAGATTGTGGGAGAAAGTTTCCAGAAACTCATGAAGCAAGCACACCGCAAGAGCAATGCTGAGACTTCGGGCATGGTATATCACATCTTTGATATCCTTCCTTTAGAGTCATTGCAAGAAGGACACTGTAACATACAACAGTACAAACGCATTGAGTGGCTTGAGAGTGCCCGAGATCGCTTGTTGGAAACACCTTGCTTGAGAATCATGAACGGCCTGGATGTGGATCTGGACACAGCCGAGGGACACGATATCATGAACCGTTTCGCCCAAGACGCTGTGGCAGAAGGCTTTGAAGGCATTATGATCAAGAGTCTGGATGCACCCTATGAGTGCAAACGTAGTGATTTTTGGATGAAATGGAAACCCACAATCAGTGTTGACCTCACTATTGTGGGATTTGAGCAAGGAACAGGTCGCAATGAAAATAGACTTGGTGCCATAATATGTGAAGGAGAAGACAATGACCGTAGAATTCATGTTAATGTTGGTAGTGGGTTTAGTGATACTCTTCGTGATGAGTATTGGGCCAGTAGGGATCAGTTACTTGGTCACCTGGTTGAAGTCCAAGCGGACGCAGTCACCCAAAATCAAGACGGAACATACAGCCTCCGATTCCCAAGGTTCTTGAGATTTAGAGACTTTGACGCAGGGGAGAAAGTGTAATGACACCTTTACATGAAATAGTGTTGGTAGCAGTTATTGTAGCACACAGTGCTTTTGGACCTGCACAACTGGAATACCAATCAGTTGATTATTTTAACTCTTGGACTCGATGCCGCCAAGAGCAACAGCGATTGAGTCAAAAGCAAGATAAAAAAACTGCATACATTTGTCTAAAGGTTGATAGAAACTAAAGGGGTTGTATGAAACTTGCACTTGTAATATCTGCACTGGCAGTGGCTCTAACAGGTTGTGGTGGCGGAGGTGGTAGCGGAGGGTCTTCTGGATCTAGTACACCAGCATTGGCGTCAAGTAGTCTGCTAACAAAAATCGGTACCACTGGCTCAACTTCGTCTGCATTTATTCCAACCCTGGTGTCTGGTGAGTTTGCTGGCGACGGTAGCAAGTATGCAGTTGTCAGCGGATGGTATGTAAACGATTTGTCTGGGCCACCGGTGAAGATTTACAAACTCAATTCTGATGGCTCAGCCCTGGATGCAACAGTTGCCATTTTAGGTTCAGAGTTTTCTTTTTCGGTTATGTATCCTGTGGTAGCCGACTTTAACAATGATGGAATAGATGACATATTTTTTCCAGGGTTTACTGATCAACCAGGCACACCAAACAATCCCAGTGCAGTTTTTATAAGTCGTAAAGGCCAGAGTCATCAACGATACGATTTAACCGATCCTATATCAGCACATGCTACCATTGCAGTGGATCTAGATGGTGATGGTGATCTTGATGTGATTAGCAATCAAGGGCATGCATGGATAAACAACGGTAGTGGAGTATTCACTCATCGAAAATATTCAAATTCTGGTGCTTCGGGGGTTTGTGCTGGCGATTTTAATAATACCGGTCGTAGCCAATTGGTATTCACAGATTCATATGACTCTATCCAAGACACATATATCTATGAAGTCAATGCTACCTACGCAGAATTTAACAACTTAACAAAAGTTGCTACTTTACCTGTATCATATTTCGACAAAGATAGTACCACGCAAGAACTCAGCCACGACGTGAGTTGTATAGTGGCTGATTTCAACAATGATGGACGACCTGATATTGTGATAGTGAGTGCCAGTAATTCTCCAGCGATTCTTGCTGGAACGTCACCGCCACAGAGTTATGTACAGGTATATATCAATCAGGGCAATTATGTGTTTACAGAATTGTCTGGTTTGAGCACTTACAATTCTAATACTCTCAGCAGTTATACTCCCAAGGTGATGGATTTTAACAATGATGGCAAGCCAGATATCTGGCTAGGAAGTGTGAACGCCTGGCAAAACAACAACAGCAATCAATTTTGGGTCAACGATGGAACTGGACTATTTGCTCAACAGGCCATATCTAAAGTGACCACAATATTAGATAATTTTAGAACATTACACACCGACATAACACCCGTTGGAAATTACGGTGTTGCACTGCCTATTAAAATAGATGGCAAATGGAATTTGGTTTTTACCGGCGGTAGCACCACCCGTCAACACAGCATTGGGTATGCTATCACACAATGGACTTTTTGAGGGTTGACAACTTGATTGCAATAGCATATAATAATATATTAAAAATAAGTTGAGATTAAAAATGACATCAAAAACAGCCAATGGTATTCGCGGACACTTGTTAAAATTATTTAACGGAGAGTATGTGTTTCGTGTGTATGACGCTGAACACAATTTTGTAGACTACAACATACATCACAGTGACTTGTGTGTGACCATTGACGATGCAGATGCGTATTTTTATCATCGAGATGGTCAGGCAATCCTGGATCATGCACCTATGACATTGGGGATGACAGATGATAGTTGAAATATTTTTATACGGTTTTATCTCAGCATTTGGTTGGTGGAGTGCCACGCACTATGTGATTGAGCCGCACTTTCCGCCACCTATTGAAAAGAAAGCGGAAAACAAGTGATACCACCTATCTACTATCGTGTGGGTGGTGAAGTGATCTTCAACGACATACTGGCAAAATATCGATCCTTTACCACAAAACAACCTATTGAGTTTGTCTGTCGTACAGACGAATATGATCAAATCGATTGGACCAAAGAACCAACAGAAAGTTTTGAGCAGTTGATGGACCAACATGCTATCAACCTGCGCAACAAATATGAACGTGTGGTGTTGTTATGGAGTGGAGGCACAGACAGTCACACCATATACAATGTGTTTGTGCGCAACAATCTACATATCGACGAAATAGTTGTTTTTCACAATGACCAGTATGAACCTTGGAACTCCACCCAGTACGTGAAATGGATGCAGGACAATCACAAAGATCCTACTACCAAAATAACTGCACGTCCAAGATTTGATCCTGATGCCAAAAAACAAATTGTTACTGGCGAAGACTGGATATTAAAAAATCAAGCACTGGTGATCAAGTTTGCCATGGGCGTGGCCGATAGTGTGATGTGGGATTATTGTGCAGAACAAAATCAAGGACACACATGGTGTCTAGTAACAGGACTTGAACAACCTCGTGTGTTTGTGCAGAACGGCAAATATTATACAAATCATATTGGTAGTGTGTTTAGATTTGTCATGGGGTTCAGCAACATGGAATGTTTTTATACTGAACCAGTGTTGGCACTAAAACAAGCACACATGGCCAAACGTGCATTGGAAAAAATGGCTCTCAAGGATAAGTTTACAGAAAAAGACAACACTCAGTATCAAACAAACGAAGCCCATCACCTGAGATTCAATTCAGATCATTCCTATACTGCCTGGAGTCGTATAATAGGACGTCATCCTGAGGCCATCCAAGGCAATAGTTATCGTCATAAATGTCTGGAGTACCTGTTTGAATTTGAACCGGTCACGTCAGACAAGATAGATTCCACATTGTCTAGAGGATTTGATACTGGCCTGGCAAATCTAATTACTGCAGATGTTGCAGTGGCAAAAACATTTGAGCAAGGAATTAAAAATTTATTGCTTGAGAAAGATTTTTGTCTACACCTTTCGGAAACAGGGGTTGCTCCTAATCCTAATATCTTGGGTAAAAATGCAGGAGCGGCAGTGTATAGTAAAACTTACTGTTTGTCTAACTAAATGAAAAAAATTTACTACGAAAAACGTGGTCGCAGGTACATACCTGTGGCAGAAAACGACTACGACATGTTTGATGCCATGCCCAAAGGCACACACCTTGTGATGTGTTACCCAGGCGGGCAAAGCAAACGCTACAACATCAATCCCAACCATGCGGCCTTGCTTGCGGCCAGTCGTGTGGCTGAGTTTGCCATGTGTGATGCTCTCCGCAAGGCCAGCGAAGTACAACCAAGTCGTACACCTCTTACACCTGAACAAATGGCAGCCTGGAATCACTTGATTGAAGTGTTTGGCGAAGATGCTAGATCACTATCTCGGGCCAGTGCCCACGACATTGCTGAAGCAGGATTGAAAGCATTGCAAGCAGAAGCAGATCGATTAATGAAACACAAGAGTGTAAAAAGTGCATACGAACAATTCCTGTTGGTATGCAAATTAACCAAGAAGGAAAATGCGTAATGCATATCTCATCCAGGAATCTTGAAATACAGTTACCATGGGAACCAGGTCTACTGGAATGGTTGCAACAACATTATCCTGCTTCGGGATATTTTTTAATAGAGGATTGATATGGCCACAGTTGAAGAACAACAAAAACTCATTGAAGTTTTGAAATTCACTCCAAGAACCTACAAAATCAGTATGTGGGGCTACGGTGGTGAAAAAGTCATGGGCACAGTAGAACGCGATGTATGGGACTACTGCATGGAGAACCAGGTTGACTTGTCTGAAATTGCCTGGAGCGATGAAGAAACTGTGCAAGATGAAATGAACCTTGATGTTGATCGGTTACCATTCCCTCCAGGTTCGTGGTACGAATGTGACGACATGGCGCACACCAATGGCGTTAGCCGCAATGCCGGTACACTACAGATCGAAGATGAAACTGGTACTGTGGTATTTGAAAAGAGATTAGAAGATATGGATGGAGGCAGTGACGATGGTCCCGAATGGTCATGCAATGACGAAGCATGGATTGGCAGTAAGCCTGTGGGCACTGTGGTGTTCGTCGGTAGTAGTAACGAAAAAGGCACATTCTTTGAAGGCAATATTGAACTTACACAACCATTTGACATTACCAAACTAACCCTGGGTTACGATGATATCGACGGTGAAGAACTGGTCAACAGCGTTGTGTATGACGATGAAGACATTGATAACTTTGGTGGTAGTACAGACGGTAAAAGTAGCAACTTTGGAATGTATCTTGTAATAGATAGCAACACCTGGGAAACTTATGCGCCTGAAGAAAAGGACTGGGGACATCCTCCACATGGATCAAGTCCCAGCACTTGGGAAAAATCTGAGACATTTAAGTTTAAGAAAGTCAAACCTACACTGCCTGGCTATTACAGTTGTACGTGGCGACACTCTGGTACAACATATGGCACAGCATACTGGGATGGCACACAGTTTGGGGAATGGGAATACGGCAAGTTCAATCCTATCACAGGAGAGATTGTGACTTGGTCAGGATACAACTGGGACACCGGTTCATGGGTTAACCAACCACCAGAACCTGTAGATATTGCGTGTGACAATAAAAAATGTGGTTGGGTAGGCAAGAGTGAGGATCGTCGCACTGACGATGACTACAACGATCACTGCTCTGAATGCGACGGCACAGAGTTTACTTGGATTGACTATGACCCGGACTCAGCAGTTGGCCGAAAGAATCGTGCTAAGTACTGCGAAGAGTGGGATCCTGCGATTGCAATGGATCGATCCATTGCATCAGCAGATGAAGAACCGGCCAAGTGGCCAGCAACAAGACCTTAAAGGAGAAAACTATGAATGATACACTTATATTTAATGATGAACAATACCGTTCAGCAGAACAAATCAACTCGGCCATGGGCCGTGTTTACGGACACATGAGCCTAGCAGTTGTTGTGTCAATGCTGATCAGTTACTGGGTAGGCACCACACCCGAGTTGCTACAATTATTTTTCACAGGCATAACAAAATGGATTGTGATCTTTGCACCCTTGGCAGCCATATTTGGTGTGAGCATGGTACTGGGTAATAACCCAAGTAAACCCATGGCACAGTTATGCCTACATGGCTTTGCGGCCTTGATGGGCTTGAGTTTCTCAATGATCTTTGCTGTGTTTGCCATGGGATCAATTGTGAGTGCCTTTATGGGTGCGGCCATCTTGTTTGGTGTAATGAGTGGATATGGCTACTTTACCAAACGCAGTCTTGACAGCATGGGCAAGTTCATGATTGTAGGTTTGATCGCCATCTGTATTGCCAGTATTGTGAACATCTTTATTGGCAGCACCGTGATGCAGATGGTGATCTCTGCACTGGCTATCATAATCTTCCTTGGTCTCACTGCATATGACACACAACAGATCCGTGAAGAACTCAGTGTAGAAACTACTGATGCCGCAGAAGTGCGTGGTGCGTTGACCTTGTACATGGACTTTATCAACTTGTTCTTGAATTTGTTACAACTGTTTGGCGATAGAAAATAAACATTACTGATTTTAGAACAACAATAAGTTGACACGCCACCACTTTCTTTGTATAATGTACATGTGCATGAGCAAGGAGATTGGTGGCGATCTAATGGTATGAGCGGGGTGATCGATTCGCCCGGGCCCGACATAACCGTGGCAGGTAGATATAATGTCCACTAGGTTGAGACACTGTCCAAGATCTAGCAATAGGTCAAAACCGGCTGGTACCCGGTGTATGCTTCAGTTGGAAATCACAGTGAAAGGAAGTTTAAATGTCTGTTAAAATAGAAGCCTCTGATTCCATGCTTCCGTCCCTTGACTCTCTTAAAACAACGGCTTTGCCCATGCACAAATTATATTTCGAATTGTCAAGTGTGGACACATGGTACACTATCATGCGAGAAGCACGAGCACAGTTTGGTAAAAACTGGCGTAGTCAAGCACATGTCAAACGACGACTAGAACATGCCGGCCTTTGGCGACTAGGCAACCCTGCAGAACGGGTGTGGTTTGAAGTGCCTGATCCCAAGTTTGGAACCTGGATAGCAATTAAACATGCTGTTAGACAGGTTGACCCCACCGGTAAATAATACTCTATGATATTTGGTTTCAGCATCCTGTTCACTGCAATCTTGTTGAGTGCAGTGGCCGCTTACTACTCAGTAGCAGGCCTTACTGCCATCTTCAGTGCGGCAACTATTCCTGTGATCATCATGGGCGGTAGCCTGGAACTGGGCAAGATTGTGGCCACTGTTTGGTTGCACAACAACTGGAAACGTGCTGGATTTTTGTTCAAAGCATATCTAGTGCCAGCGGTAATGTTCTTGATGCTGTTGACCTCAATGGGCATATTTGGATACCTTTCCAAAGCACACTCAGATCAAAGTCTAGTATCAGGCGACAGCGTTGCAAAGGTGGCAATCTATGATGAAAAGATCAAAATATCTCGTGACAATATTGATGCCAACCGCAAAGCACTTAAACAGATGGATGAGGCAGTGGACCAAGTTATGGGCCGAAGCCAAGATGAAAAAGGTGCCGACAAAGCAGTTGCAATACGAAGAGGCCAGCAAAAAGAACGGGCTAGGATACTTGTTGACATTGAAACCGAACAGAAAAAAATTACTAGCCTTAATGAAGAGCGGGCACCACTAGCGGCCGAGTTTCGTAAGGTTGAGTCGGAAGTTGGGCCAATCAAATACATTGCGGCCTTGATCTATGGAGATAACCCTGACTCAAATGTACTAGAACGTGCAGTACGTCTTGTTATTATCATGATTGTGTTGGTGTTTGACCCATTGGCCTTGACACTAATTCTGGCTGCCAACAAACAGTTTGAATGGGCACGACAAGGCACAGGCGGATTTATACATGATGAGCCCAAGTACGAAGCCGACGATGGTCCGCTAACAGAACAACAAGTAGAACAACTTAAAGAATCTGTTGAAGCATTCAAAACAGAACCTCCCGACGATCCTATACCTTGCTACAAGTGCGGCACTGACTTATTAGACGCTCCGGGCATTGGTTTATTCTGTCCCAATAAGGAATGTGATGTTATAGACAATGTCAACGGTGCGGAACCTGTCAAGTTTGCACCAATTGAAATTGAATACAAGTTTGTGGACGAACACCATGAACCGGATCACGAACCTGACTTGCATGTTTATGACAATGAGCGATTGGTATCACGTTTTGATAAGATACAGGCAGTTGAACCTCCAGATGAAGAGATTGATGATGATGATGATGAAATCAAAGTCGCTATCAAAAAGTGGAAATCTGACCATCCCGATGACACCATAAAAAATCAACGCTACAAGTACATGCGTGGGGAAATCGCCGAATTGCCTTGGATGGGCCTGGTAGCCGACAATACCAGTGGCAGAGAAAGTCACAATGGTTTTGGTATCAACTTTCCAGATCAACCCAACAAAGCAGACACCTTTGTACGAGTGGATATCATGCCCAGTGTACTATACAAATACAACGGTGCTAACTGGATAGCTGTTGACAAAAATCTCAGTGACAGTTATACTTACGACTCGGCCTATATTGAGCACCTGATAAACAAAATAAGTACTGGCGAATACGATCCAGACTTGTTGAGCGACAGCGAACGTGAACAAGTGGCAAATTACTTACAAACAAAACCCAATGAAACCTAACGAATCAATCGACACCTGTAGTTTTTGCGGCAAACACAAAGACGTGGTGGCCAAACTCATAGTAGGCGAACAAGTTGCAATCTGTAACGAATGCGTGGAACTTTGTGAAACCTTGCTCCATGATGAGAATATTATTAAACCAAGTGAGCCAGTTGAACTTGATCCGTTACTGATCAAACAACACCTGGACCAATATGTGATCGGACAAGATAGAGCCAAGCAGGTACTAAGTGTAGCAGTTGTCAATCACTACAAACGTATCACCAATCCCGATCCTGCAATTGAAGTTGAAAAGTGTAACATACTCATGCTTGGCCCCACAGGTTCGGGCAAAACATTGCTGGCTCGAACTGTGGCACGTTACTTGGATGTGCCATTTGTGATTGCAGATGCCACAAGTTTGACCGAAGCCGGTTATGTGGGCGACGACGTGGAAAGTTTAATTAGTAGATTGTTTGCAGCCGCTGGCGGCGACATTGCTCGAACACAGCGTGGTATTGTGTTTATTGACGAAATTGACAAAATTAGTAGACGTGGTGAGAGTGCTAGTATCACACGAGATGTGTCGGGAGAAGGTGTACAACAGGCCTTGCTTAAATTGGTAGAAGGCACCAAGTGCAGAGTCACCCCCACAGGCAATCGCAAACATCCATCCGGTGAGATGATTGAAGTTGACACCACCAACATCTTGTTTATTGCCGGCGGCGCATTTGTGGGGCTCGATACTGTGGTCAAGAATCGTGTGCAAGGAACTAGCATTGGATTCGGTGCTAAAATTAAAAACGATGCAATAACACATCTGGATCTAGTCACTCCAGAAGATCTGATCAAGTTTGGTATGATTCCAGAGTTTGTGGGACGTTTTCCAAGTTGGGTAGCACTGAACGAACTCAACAAAGAAGATTTGATCCGTATCTTGCTGGATGTCAAACACAGTTATATAGAGCAGTATTCCTGGTTGTTTGGGCAGGACAAGGTAGAACTAGAATTCTCACCCGATGCCTTGGAAATGATTGCAGATCGCACTATCCTAAACAAAACTGGTGCTAGAGGCTTGCACTCGGAACTAGAGCGTGTGCTATTGCCCCATATGTTCTACTTGGCTCGCTATCGTAGGGAAGGTATTAACCATGTGTTTATTGACGCAGATCAGGTAAATACACCTACAGAATTGAAAGAAGCCAATGCAAAAACTCAGGGGTAGATCGGTACTGGTCATGGACGGCAACGTAGACAAAGCTCTACGTAAATTCAAAAAGAAAATACAAACATCGGGCATTTTGGACGATGTGAGAGCCAAAGAATTCTACGAAAAACCCACAACCGAGCGCAAACGCAAAAAGTCGTCGGCTGCAAATCGATGGCGCAAAAAACTAGCCGAACAGGCTTTGCCAAAGAAACTTTACTAAGTCAACTTTCATCTGTATAATAAATAAACATGTAGTGCCCATGGTGGGGCTACATTACAAGTCATCTTGCTTATATAAAGGAGAAAACAAATGACAAAAACTCTCACCCTTCGTTCTTTCGAC
>NZ_JBBAKG010000058.1:0-1745 GCF_040403615.1 Haliscomenobacter sp.
ACCGAAAAAGACAAAAACAAATCTGCTGATTAGATTACTATGATACCATACGGAAACAACTCACAAGGCTCGCAATACAACTTACAGGAAGCAGTGATACCTGGATTTCATGTATACCAAGCCAGAGTCAAAGTCAAAAACGAACTGTACACCAACTCCATGGATGTGGCCATATTTGCCAAGAATCCACAAATGGCACGCCAACTGCTGATGACGCAGTACGGCAAGGATTCAGTAATTACTAACGTAGTACAAATCGCCTGATATATAAGTGCATGATAGATATCTGCACAGTGGTATTTCAGGAAGAACTTGACATACTAAAAATACAAGCACGTAGCATAGAACGATACGGATATGACGTTGGTGTCATACGTGTTATATTAAATGACGACTCCGTTGTGGATCCCACCTGGTGGGGCAAATTGGCCAATCAAGTTGAAATCATACCCAGAAGTCGATTTGGATCCACATGGTGTGATAACGGTTGGGTCAGCCAACAGGTATTGAAGATTTTGGGCAGTGCTCAAGGATCTAATACCTGGTCCATAATACTAGATGCAAAAACTCTGCTAACAAAACAAATTGATATTTTTGATTCAACGGGGCGTCCGCAAGTAGGATCGTTGTCAATTCAAACAGTGTTTGAACCCAGTCGACAAATTATAAATCAATTGTTTGATATTGACATGCAACAGCAACTTGGGCCCGGTGGCGTGCCTTTTATTATAAACAATGCCCAAGCCCGTGCTTTGATTCAAGACGTGCAAATTATTACCAATGAAAATTTTGCCGAGTGGTTTCAATCGCAAGGAATGCTGACCGAGTTTATGTTATATTCAGGCTATCTACAATACAAAAATCTGACACACACTTTTTACGATACTAACACCACCGTAATTTTCTGTTGCAATGTGTGTCACAGTGAAGTGGCGATATGGGATAGAAAATACAGTCGCATGGAAAAGGCCACAGCAGTAGGGGTACATAGAAAAGCCTGGAGTCAACTGACTGATCAACAACAGCAACAGTATTGGGATTTTTTAAAGTCAAAGGATTTGTTATGAAGGCACTATGTCTTGTGGCACACCCCGACGACTGTGTGATATTTGGGTATAGTTATATACACAATCACCCAGAAATGGACTGGACCATTTGTTATCTAACTTATTGTGAGTGGGATCCACGTGGCCGTGAGCTTCAAGATTTTTGGCGCAAGCGAGGTATTGCTTGTGTATTCTTGGGCTACACAGATGACTATCGAGATATTGAAAATAAACAAATCAGTTTCAACCAAGAACAAGCATGTAGAGAAATTGGCAACATAATCACGCATTATGATCTAGTGCTAACACACAATGCACAAGGTGAGTACGGTCATCTGCATCATGTGTTTGTGCATGATTGTGCCCGTGAACATTCCAACTTGGTCACGTTTGCAGACACAAATAGTGGAACAGTGACTCACATTATACCCCCGAGCACATATGATCTAGCAGAGTTGCCACAACACGGCGACGTTATAAAAACTTTCTTTCCTGATGGTCAGCACAGGAATAATTACACAGAGGTAAACAAATGAAATTAATGGTAGCAGGCTGTAGTTTTAGCGCAGTGTCACAGGCCCTTCCAGGAACAAGTTGGAGTGAACGTTTAGCACAAAAACTTGGTGCGTGGGAATTGGTCAATCTTGCTAGACAAGGGTGTTCGAACGGCGGCATCCGAATTCAAATGGACGAGATACG
>NZ_JBBAKG010000058.1:1845-39022 GCF_040403615.1 Haliscomenobacter sp.
GCATCCTTACCGAATGGGCCGGATTACAAAACCGGCACAAAACGGCATCAGGCACTGGATCGATTCGATTTATGATAATGCATGGAAAAAACAATGCGATGAGTGGATTATACGTGAAGGTATAATAACCATGTTCCTGGACGATATCAAGTTCTTGGTATTACCTAATCTGTTATGGCCTTTTGATCCTGACAATCAAGCACAATGGAGAGCGGCATTTCCTTCACTAGTGCCTGATCACTATATAAATTTAGACTCTGCTAATTCTCCACAGGCCATCTGTGGCAACAATCCTTTTCGAGGAGATGATCCAGGATATCATTCCAGTCCTGCCGGACAAGAAATCATTGCTGAAAACTTCTATCAGCATTGGCTTGCTCATTTCAACTGAGATTCAATCATGGCCCGCATGGCATCAAACTTTTCTTGCCGCAGTTGAAACAATCGATTGTGATTGTGATCTAGTACAGGGCGAACTTTTTGCAATATGTCTTGCGGATTTTGTTTGCTCAATGCTTTTACTTGTTCAAATGCCTGTGTCCAGCGTTGAACTTTATCAGTAACTGAGTCATAACTTTCATCCAGCACACTGTCAAAAGTTTCAAATCCCAACATGCGCAAGTTGGCCAACCACCCACTCGCACCAAAATGCACAAATAGTCTGCGGGCCAGCACACACTTGCCTATTTTTTCTGCTGCCAAAAAACAATTTCCATCGCCTAGTGTTTCAATAATGATGCTGTAATAACAACGGTTCCAGATTTCCCACGGCACCTCTGATGATATGGTGTTATCAAGTTTGCCACCACGGACTTCCCATGTAGGATCCAGGTTTGGACTTACATAGGGATATTGCATTTCAATGCCGGGAAATTTTTGTTGTACACCTAGACTAACTTTATGATCCCTTAAACCCATAAAAATATTTCTATAGTTCACGATGCTTTGATCTAACAGTCCAGATTGTTGAAAACTCAACATTACAAAATCTCTATGCTCTCGTCTTGCTCCCAGTAGACATTCCCACAAAAACGGTCTATCCATTGGAAACTCTTCACGTGGTGGATTCCATTGCAAAAATGTAAACATCCATGCTGGCCTATAAATGGTCCTGGAGTCCAGTGTTTCATCCGAGTACAATCCTCCCACAGTCAGCAACCAATTTTTTGCACCAGTGGTTTCTATCCAGTTGATCAAATCTGTTTGCCTACGAAATTCGATGTCGGTGAACAACACCAAATCAAACTGTGTTAAGTCTAATCCGTCGAATTCAGTTTTGTAAGCAAAGTCTTTTGGGTTGTTGTAGTAAACAGGAAGAACTGCAATACTTGTGGGTTGTTCCAATGCTGTGCTTAGATCAACCACCTGAGGGTAATCAAACCCCCAGTCAATTGCTTGATATCCAGGAGAATATACCTTAAGGTTTTGCCAATTGTTCACGTATCTTGTCCATATAGTATTCAAAGTTTACCACCGCTTTACGGTCCCAGTCAAATTGCAAACTTCTGCTTAGATCCGGTACTGCATCACATACCGCAGTATGATAATTGGTATCGAAGTTACCTATCTTTTCCATGTCATCATAATGATATCTGCGTTGAAATTCCATTGTGACGTCTTGACGACTCATGGCCCAGTTGCCGATAAATTCATATTCACTGAACCAGCGTACGAGTTCTCCGTTGCCCCAAGGTGGCACTGTTGGCTCAGGTGGGCATAAGTCAATCATGGCATCTAGCCATTTTTTCTTGTGTGTCTGTTCCAAGAACTGTACCAGATCGTTGAAGTCTTTTTTCAGTACAGGCACAAATTCTGAAATAAAACAATGCGGAGTCAAGCGTTCAAATCCCAGAGCATTTTTAATACTCTCATAGTAACCCCAACTGTGACGTTCATTTTCTAATACCATGAAGTTTAACTTGCCATTTTTGAAGGGTTCATAATCCTTGATCAACAAACAATCGCAGTCGTGCATGATCATGAGATCGTAATCAAGATAATCTAAGAATGCAAACTTGATGGCCTGTTGACGCAACCAGTATGTTCTATAATCACCGTCAAACACCCAGTTGTTGACTTCAGGATATAATCTGTAGATTTCAGAATCTGGGGCATAGTCAAATTTTGTAGTGTCTATGCCGTATTTTTCAAATATAGGCCACAGTTCTTCTTGGGGTACAGGACTGGCAATACAAGTCCTATCCACACCAATGAGGTGCCGGGTAAACTCTGGTTGCAGGCTCATGATAGCATGCGGTACACGGTAACGTGCTAGATATAAAATTTTTGCACTGGTCATATTTTCCTTTTAAAGTATGTTTTTTAATTGATTGAGCAACTGTTGACACATTGATACAGTCTGCCATCAGCAATGCTGTTGCGGCTCCAGGTTTGCTCTACAGAGTCAAACCAGTCTAAGCAATGTGCCAAATCATATTCGAGTGCGTTGTTTTCTCTAACCAATTGTTTTGTTTGTGAGTTACCTGGGTGGTGCATGGTGTCAGGATAGAATCCCAGATAACAACAGGGGTACACTGATCCATCTGCGGCTATGTAGATTTCTTGCTTGATCTTGTGTTGACACCGTAATTTTAAATCAGGAACATCTTTATGAGACTGTACTGTGCGCTGATCAAACCACGTGATATGGCTCTGCACCAAATCTTTGATCTGCGGTATACGGTCAGCAGGTCCGGAGTCTGTGCCAATCCTATGACTGTATTCTCCTGTTCTTGAGAATACCGGTCCTGAATCGCGTCCATCATAAATGTTTTCAAACTTGACAAATCCCATGTCGTTTGCCAGTTGTCGACATTGCTCTTCTTGATGCCTGTTGTGATCAAACGGCACAAACCTCCATACAGCACGACCACCGGCAGTGATAAATGCCTGTGCATGGGCAATGATTCTATTCCAGTCAGTGTCTTGCCTGTACAACGCATGAGTATCTGCCAGGCCATCTAGTGCAAACCCTATTGTGACTCCGGGCTTGGCCAACCTCCGCCACCAATCATGGTTGCGTAAACTGCCGTTGGTGTTGATGTTTATTATAATATTGTGGACCACAAGATACTCAACTATCTCTAGTGCGTCTTGTGCTGATGCAAAATCTCCTAAATTGCCATTGAAATTGGCATGGGTCAACTGATGGATCACTGGACCGACAATGTGTTGAAATTGAGTCAGGGTCAATTCAGTGTCAGGATACCCTGAATTATAATCCATACCTCTGTAGTTGCGCATACACATGGGGCAACGTGCATTGCACCGTGTGGTTAGTTCTACATGCACACAGCGTATTTCTGACAGTTTAAGCATACAAATATTTATAGTAGTCTATTTTGATAAATATTAAATGCGAACTGAATTTGTACTAGCTCTAACTGATGTCCACTGCAACTGGTCTGATGAGCCTCCGCGCTACAGATGCTATGTTAATGATGAATTGTTTACAGAACGCACTTGGATCTGGGCCAACCATTATCTAGAAGAACAGTTACAGATACTG
The DNA here is from genome assembly GCF_040403615.1 of Haliscomenobacter sp. NCBI lineage: Bacteria > Pseudomonadati > Bacteroidota > Saprospiria > Saprospirales > Haliscomenobacteraceae > Haliscomenobacter > Haliscomenobacter sp. Next base: position 5,354 of record NZ_JBBAKG010000058.1, read on the forward strand.
GCCGAACCTGGTCAATATCAAATACGCTATGAGTTGGTTGATATTGAAAGTGCCACACTGACCACCAACAACTATAGAATCACACACGGTCCTGCTAGTGTGGATCAAGACGGTAATATTTTAATTCAGGAATCCTCACATGAAAATGCATGAAATAATGGAAACTGCGTCTGCAGGCGCCAGTTGCGCAGGCGGAATGGCTCCTACTGCAACTCCCATGGGCATGATCGCAAGAAATGGCGGAAGCATGCTGACAGGTAAATATGTAACGAGTTCGGATCCCACACCCAACACGCCCAAGGAATACAAAAGGAACAAAAATGCTCGCGGACAGTTTAAAAATTCTATTAGCAACTGAATATGCATTCAGTCTCAAAGCTCAATTGTTTCATTGGAATGTGGAAGGGCCTGACTTTGCTCAGTTGCACAAGTTTTTTGGCAAACTATACGAAGAAGTCTACAACAACAGCATAGACCGCACAGCAGAATACATTAGAGCACTAGGTGATTACGCACCTGGCAGTTACGAACGCTTTAGTGAACTTACCATCATCAAAGGACAAACAAAAATCCCACGTGCCCGTCTCATGATCGAAGAACTGTTGGCCAATAACACCCAACTACTGGATCTACTGAACGAAACATTTGCTGTTGCTGAACAAGAAAATCAGCAAGGCATTGCAAATTTTATAGCAGAACGCATTGATGCTCAACAAAAGCATGGCTGGATGCTGAGAAGTTTCTTGAAAGATGAGCGGGCATGATGGATCCCATCTACAGCATAATTGAAAGACTGGCCTTGATTGAGGGAAAGAGCACCCCAGTCTCAGTCCAGCACGGTTTGAATCAACAACAAAAAGGTGTACCGCAATTGCCGGCCTTGTTCAAGCCACAAAGTATCAGTACCACACTGACCAAGAAGCCCTATCAGAAACATCCTGCAGATGGTTACATGGTTGGTGACTCAGTGGAGCCTCGCAAACCAAGTCTTGAAGAAGCCATGCAAGAAGTTGGAGAAGACATGGTCAGTCGCGTGAAGGGACAGTTTGCTGATTATCTTGAGAAACTAGAAAAAGAAAACAAACTCGACAGCCACTTGGTAAACAAAGCCAAACATGATCTCAATATCGGTGATGATGGCGAGGTAGATGAAAACGCTACCTGGGACCAGGAAGTGCAACCCATTGGCGATCCTGCTGATACAGAAGTAGCACACGGCGTTGAAGATCACATAGCGGCTTCAGTGGCAGCACCTGCTGCTCCGATGTCGGCTGTGAGTGAATCACCAGCAAGAACATACACCCTAGAAGATGGCACATGCCTGGAGTGCTATGGCAATGACGAGTTAGGTTACGAAGTACGCCACGGTGAGCGTAGTTTGCCCACAAGATTCCCCCGCATTGACCATGCTGACATGGCAGTGCGACTGTTTCAAAAGCGTAGACAGAAACAAGACCTATCCCAAGATTATATAGAAGAACGATAATATGATAGTAGACCAATTATTCACACCCAAGCCCCTCCAAGAAGGCGGTCCATACGACTTGCCAGGTATTGATTATCCACGCTCTGGTGATACGCCACCAAAACGCCGTAGTGCTCCTAGTGACTATCCTTACAGTAAAGAACAGGATGATGATTACTTCCGCGAAATCTTCCGCAAGAAACGTGAAGCTGCTAAAAAGGCGGCACAAGATAAAGAGCAAGGTGTGGCGGAAGGTTCAGAACAAAATTTATACTTAAATTACATGTCTGATAAACATCTAGAAGAAGGTTTAACAGATTTTATATCAAAGAAATTTGGAAAAAACAATCAGATTGATCCAGCACAATCAGCAAGTCAAACCGATGCACAAACAGCCCCACCTGCCAAAACAGGTGGAGCCCAAAGACAAGCCTATGCTGGTACAAATCCTGCTACCGGTAAACCTTGGACTGTGGACGAATTACAGGCTAGAATGAATCCAGGTACTTCTACAGCACCTGCACCAACACCAACAGACACAGCAAAACCTGCCGCAGGCACATTCCCCGGCGAAGATCCAAAGGGTCCCGGCTATGCTGGACGTAGAGAAGTTGCTCGCCGTCAGGCTGCACGTGATGCTGACGCCGCCAAGAAACCGGCCGCACCTAACTTTGCTCAACAAGGTGGCGGATACAAGAGTGTGAACTATGCACCTAATATCAAGACTGGTATCAACTTACCTAAGCCAACTGCTCCAGCAGGAACCAAAGTAACTGCCGGCGGCCCAACCGCAGACGAAAAAGCCAAACTGGATCAACGTATTGCACAAGCATTAAAACAACCAGTAACAGAAATGTTACAAATGGTTGAGACCAAAGAAGATGTACAACGTATCAAACAGTTTGTTGACGACACCTTTGTCCGGTACGGTGCTGTGAATGAATCAGCATTTGCCGTGCGTAACCAGATACTTGAACACGTGACCCAAACAGGTGCTCAACGTCGTAGAGAATATAGCCAGCGAGTGGCCCACTAACTCAGCCTTAGGACCGAGTGGGCGGCTTCTGCCTCAGATCAGGAATTCGCTACTCCTGATCGAAAGTGAGCACTAATCACATTAGCGGCATGTTCGTGTGCAGGAGTATTAAAATGATTACCATGCACACGTGAATAACCTTGTGCCTCACACCAAGGTACAAATCCTTGTCCTTCAAACGTTGCAATTTTACTTTGGTCTATTGAAGAAATTATTCCACCTATATAAGCATCGGGTTCTTGATATAACCTACTGTGTAACACTTCATTGTTGTCAAACAAGAACACATAAGGTATGTCACGTGATTGCAGGAAACTCTGCACCAATACCATCTCTTTAAGGGCTGTGCTCACTCCAGTGTACTCCCATTGTCCGGGGCCTTGATACCAATGCTCCTCAAATCCAGATCCAGGTTGATAGGTACTCAAGTTGGTAGCGGTCCAACCATGTTCGGTTCTAAACTCTGACCGTGTGGTACTGGTCCAAGATACCAATACCATATCATTTTGATAATTAGGATAACTCAATACTTTCCTGGCTATTTTGCTATTTGATGTTAAAGACTTGGCCTGTGAATCGTATTCAATGCTCAGTTGATTAGCAATAATCTTTGGGTAAGGCACAATAGTTTTATCAAAGGCCATGATAGGACTAGACCCAAATGCTATTAATCGATTCATAGGTACGCCTGATCCAACCAAGATCTTGATATCTTACCCGATGGACCAACAGGAACTGTATCAACCTGTTTGATCATAGCAACACGACAGTGGGTTTCTAGTGTTAGTAAAAATTGTACAATGTCTTGTGAATCACACGCACCTACATACAAGCATTTTACAGAATTTGAACCAAATATTACACAATGTTCTAGCCCTGGCACACCGGCAAGCAATTGTTTTTCTAAACTGTCAGGATTGAGTTTTTTACCTCGGATGTTGATCTGATCTCTATGCCGACCTAGAATTCGATAATAACCATGTTCATCCTGCTGTGCTAGATCTCCGGTGTTGTACCATCCGGGTTGAAACACACAAGGGCCTTGTATGTACAATTGACCATCTACTATGTATGCTTCAATACCATCGGGTAATCCAACTGTTCCTATTCGTTGTTCTCCATGCAAGGGATTGGTGAAACAATGACTCAATGCTTCAGTCATGCCAAACGCCTCACACACTGGAACACAAAATCGATCCACAAGATGTTGGTATAATGAATTTGATAATGGCGCACTTGCAGATCTTACAAAACGTAAATTATCAAAATCCAATTGTGACACCACACGTAGTATATCTGGTACTGCGGTAACAAATGTTGGTTGATATTCCGGCAGCCGCCTTATGTCCTGTACTTTGAGAAAGTGTGTTTCACATTGTGCCCGTTGTGTGGCCCAATAAAATCCTTGACCATGTGCATGCCATAGTGGCATTATGCTTACATATCTATCATTGGCCGAAAGATCATAACTGCTACAAATAGTTTCGGCTGTCATGTCTATTTGTTCTTGCGTAAAACTGCAAAACTTACTGTCGCCGGTGGTGCCGCTGGTGTACCAAAACACACGCTCATTGCCATGGTTGCCGCCGGGTCGATTTTGAACGCCTTGATCGGTTATCAACACACTCCAATCGGCAGCATCCAATAAATATTTGCGGCGTGAGTCTACCGCAGAAGGATTCACAATCATGATGCTGTAATCATCTAATTGTTTGATATAGTCCTGGGGATTTTCTACGCAAAGTACGGCTCGTTTCATGTGAATACTTATTTGCCAAATCGCTTGCTATCTACAATTTAACCCTGTATAATTTAGTTTTAGGAGACACTATGACAGCAAAAACATTCAATGGTGATCAAAAGATCAAACTCACCCAAATCATCAATGAGGGCATGCAAGTCATGCATGAGATTGACACCTTGCAAGGTGGACTTAATGACACTATCAAAGCCGTAGCAGAGGAACTAGAAGTCAAGCCTGCTATCTTGAAGAAGGCCATCAAATTGGCACACAAGGCCACATTCGGACAAGAAAAACAAGATCACGAAACACTGGAAACTATTTTAGAAACAGTTGGCAAAACTCTTTGAGTGTATGCATCAAAATCAGTTTGTGTCTAATAATATGTTGTCCCAAAAGGCATGGACTGTGTGTGGCCCAGTGTTTCAGGAATTGAGAACATGTGTTATCAAGCATGAGCCACATGTCAAATTTCATGATTTTGATACAATGGTTGAAGAAAACTTTTTAATAGATCCGGGTAAAATTATAATTCTATCCCAAATTGGAGATCTATTAGAATTTGGCAAATTCAAACATATTTTTAAAAGCAATCTTGAATACTACAAGCAAACTGGCAAGAAAAAAAACTTTTTTATCTTGTTAACCGCATTTGAGTATGACCCAGTTGAGGTCATAGAATTTGAAGACATTTTAAAAATATACTTTGTTCCTACATTCTATGAGCATTACAACAACATAATAAAAGTCAACGAATATGATCTTGTTGACGATTTAAAATTTCACTTTTTGAGTTATAACGGAAGGTCGTCTTTGCTAAGGACCAGTTTGTTTTGTTATTTTTATAGAAAAAATTTGCTAGACAAATCAATTTTTAGTTATTTAGGATATAGCGGACGAGACACACTACGCAACAGATTTGACACACTAATTAGCCGTGATGCTGATTACTATTTAAACAGGTACAACTTTGATAAGATGACCGATCGATATATTCCACCAAGTGAAATATTTGATCTAATTCCGTATCGAATTGAAAATGAATCAATCAGTAACGGTGGGATTCCTCCTATATCAAACATTGACACATACAATCAGACATTTTGTAATTTGGTATCCGAAACATACAAAGGACAACATGCACCGTTTTTTACTGAAAAAATTTTTAAACCTATAGCTGCAAAACAACCTTTTATTGTGTTTGGATCTCGATATTCGTTAAAATTTTTACAAGACATTGGGTTTAAAACGTTCTCACCGTTTATCGATGAAAGTTATGATGGTTTAGAACAACCTCATCGATTCAATGCTATTCTGTCAGAAATTGATCGTATTGCAGGCATGTCATTGACTGAGTTAACAAAATTAAAAGCAGATATAAAGTCTATAGTTGATTACAATTATAATCATTTTTATACAACTTTGCCGAACATGTATCTCAATGATATTTCTATAGTTAGCAACGAGATTGATTTGCTGATTACGCAACAACTAAAATACTTCTAATTATTTTACATGATAAGTAACAATGAGTCGCTCACTCAACGAGCATGTATCGTGGCCTACCAGCCACAAATGGAGAAAAATTGAGTTATATTGACGCCTTATTTGATCGTGAGCACGATCGCATTCATACTGTAGAACGGCGCAATGGCGACGAGACCCTGGAAACAATTTTGGAAACTGTGGGCAAAACACTCTAAATGTATTCTGTATTTCAACACTGGGATCCACTAAAGGTCTGTGTGGTAGGAAGAACCTACGATCCAGAATTTTATTCATGGATTCAAAATGACAACATGCGTCAGCGTTTCCAACGCATGGCTGAAGAGACCGAGCAAGATTATCAAGGTCTTATCAGTCTACTACAAAAAAAATTCGGTGTACAAGTAGTAAGGCCGGAGTTTCCTGAAGATCTCTCAGTGTTAAAACTAAATGATCGATGGATACAACCTCCGGTAACTCCTAGAGATTATTACCTAATGGTTCATGACCAACTGTGGGTTCCTACCGTGCCTAACCGTAGTCATGCAAATCATGTGTTTAATAGTCAGACAACATTGGACAGACAAGAATTTGATCGTAGGGACCAACAGCAACACACTGCCAAACTCACGTGCTATCAAAATATATTTGATCTAGTTCGACAACAAGGTAACCAAGTGAGGTCAACTGAACTAGATGTTGTCAGTGGATGCTTTGTAAGTCGCATTGGCAGAGATTTATTTTTTGCCACACAAAGCTATGATGAAGATCAATCTGTACTTAAAAACAAAGTTGATCAGTTGTTTCCAAATACTCGTAACAGGATTGTCAATGCAGGGGGCCACGGAGATGCAACATATTGTCCAGTGGCGCCTGGCTTGATCATAAGTTTGCGTGACATTCCTACTTATGCTGATACATTTCCTGATTGGGAAGTGGTATACTTGCCCCCGAGCAATTACGCACACATGAGAGAGTTTGAAGGGTCTATGAAAAGTACCAAAGGAAAATGGCACATGCCGGACTTTGAGTATGATCAACACATGGTGAACATGGTCGAATATTATTTTGATACCTGGGTGGGTCAAGTGAGCGAAACTGTATTTGACGTCAACATTTTGATTGTGGATAATAAAAACATTGTTGTATCTGCTCACAATGATCAAGTTGAATCGGCTTGTGCTAGACATGGCATTGATGTTCATGTGGTGCCATTCCGTCACAAATATTTTTGGGACTGCGGAATTCATTGTGTAACCAATGATTTACATCGTGAAGGAACAATGCAAACTTTCCTCGGGGATCTGCATGGTTAATGACCTGTACAAGGATCAGTTGATGCTGAACCACCCCAGTCGAGACTGGAGTAAGGTAGTGTTAAAAACTGTTTCCCAAGTGCTGAATCACAACAACTGGAAAATTAATTCTACCAATCGTAAAGACCATGCAACATATACAAAAAATAATCGTACTCTCGAAATAAATTTTTGTCATAATTCGGTCAAGGAAGATCAGAGAGATTACTATGTCACTGATGGAGTTGTAAATTCTCTAGATTGGAAAACCATAACTTTGGCACCTGAGTACTTTGGTGTGTATCATTACAATTTTAACTATGTCAATTCGAAACCCACAAAAAAGTTCAACTGCTTTATAAATCGAGGATGTCAGTTTAGACAAAGTTGGATGTACCAGTTTGTTCGTCAATCTTTGTTGGACCATGGACACATAAGTTACTGGTGCGAGCATCGATTAGGCACGTTGTCCGCTAGTGAAAATTTTGAAATGTTGTTGATTGGCAATGAAATTTTTGAAAAGGAACACCAGCAATTACAGGGCAAAATTCCATACAAAAATTTTACATCTTCGATAGAAGATGCTATACTTGATAGCGAAAGAACTGTGATCCTTGAAACATTTTTTGATGATCCTGACGCCATTGTTTTTTCCGAAAAAATCTGGCGCAGTATACAGTTACCAAGGCCCTGGTTGTTGTTGAGTTCTGTTGGTGCGGTGTCGTGTTTGCGTGACTGGGGGTTCGATGTGTTTGATGACTATATTGATCACAGTTACGACCAAGAGATGTTGAATTTTAAAAGACAAACCATGATTCTTGATCAACTGCTGACACCTATTGATTATACCGACTCAGTACTGGAAGATTTTGAACGCCGGGCTCAACATAATCAACAACTTTTGCAGGAATTACAGTCCGCCTGGCCCAACAAATTTGAACAAGTTATTGACCAAATACAAAAAATTAATTGACCTACAATAATTTTATAAGTAACAATGAGTCGCTCACTTAAAGAGCATGTACACGGCTAACCGGCCACAAACGGAGAACAATGAGTTATATTGACGCACTATTTGATCGTGAGCGTGATCGCATTCACACTGTAGAACGCCGCAATGGCGAACGTGTGTATCGAGAATATCCTGCTAACTATATTTTCTATTATGATGATGCCCGAGGTAAATTCCAAAGCATATACGGCACACCCGTATCAAGATTTTCTACACGCAATAACAAAGAGTTCCGCAAGGAAGTCCGCGCTCACAGCCACAAGCCGATTTATGAAAGCGACATCAATCCAATCTTTAGATGCCTTGAAGAAAACTACAAGGACCAAGATGCGCCTGAACTTCACACAGCGTTTTTTGACATTGAGGTGGCTTTTGATAAAGACCGCGGCTTCTCACCTGTATCAGACCCTTTTAATCCCATTACTGCGATTTCAGTCTACTTAGACTGGCTAGACCAACTGGTCACTCTGGCTGTGCCTCCCAAACATTTGAGTTGGGAAACCGCTCACGAACTGGTCAAGGACTTTGAGAACACAATCTTGTTTGCTGATGAAGCAGAAATGATTAAAACATTTCTTGAATTGATCGATGACGCAGATGTGTTGAGTGGCTGGAACTCAGAAGGCTATGACATTCCTTATACTGTGAACCGCTGTATTCGTGTGTTAAGCAAAGATGACACACGTAAGTTTTGCCTATGGGGGCAACTGCCCAAGAAGCGAGTGTTTGAACGATTTGGTGCTGAGAACGAAACTTATGACTTGATTGGTCGTGTGCATATGGACTATATGCAACTGTATCGCAAGTACACATATGAAGAACGTCACAGTTATAGCCTGGATGCTATTTGTGAGTATGAACTAGGCGAACGCAAGACACAATTCGAAGGCACACTGGATAGTTTGTACAACCAACACTTCAAGACATTTATTGAGTACAACCGCCAAGACACATTGTTGATTGGTAAACTAGACAAGAAACTGCGCTTCTTGGATCTTGCCAATGAACTGGCACATGCCAATACAGTACTATTGCAGACCACCATGGGTGCTGTAGCCGTGACTGAACAGGCCATTATCAACGAAGCACATGAACGTGGCATGGTTGTGCCCAACCGCAAGCAACGCCTTACAGACGAAGACACACAGGCCGCTGGCGCTTATGTGGCCTATCCCAAGAAGGGTGTGCATGAATGGATTGGAAGTGTTGACATCAACAGTTTGTATCCCAGTGCGATTCGTGCCATGAACATGGGTCCAGAGACTGTGGTAGGACAACTGCGTCAGACCATGACTGATAGACTGATCAAAGCCAACATGGCCAAGGGACAGAGTTTTGCGGCTGCCTGGGAAGGCATCTTTGCCAGTTTAGAATACACAGCCGTGATGAATCAAGAGCGTGGCACTGAGATTACAATTGACTGGGAGTCGGGCGAAGAGTCGGTACACTCGGCCGCGGAGATCTGGAACATTATTTTTGACAGCAACCAACCTTGGATTTTAACTGCCAATGGTACTATTCTTACATTTGAGAAGAAAGGCATTATCCCCGGCTTGTTAGAGCGTTGGTATAGTGAACGCAAAGACTTACAGGCTCGAAAGAAGGACGCAAAAGATGCCAAAGAAATTGCTTTTTGGGACAAACGACAATTGGTTAAAAAGATTAACCTCAACAGTTTGTACGGGGCTATTCTTAACCCGGGCTGTAGGTTCTTTGACAAACGTATTGGACAGTCAACAACACTTACTGGTCGTTCAATTGCCCGGCACATGGACGCTCATCTTAATGAGCTCATCACAGGCGAATACGACCATGTGGGAAAAGCAGTTATATATGGTGACACAGACTCGTGTTATTTCTCCGCATGGCCGGTCCTCAAGAAAGAAGTTGAAGAAGGCCGGATGGCATGGTCAAAAGAAACTTGTATTCAACTGTATGACAGCCTTGCTGAACAAGTCAACGAAAGTTTTCCTGGCTTCATGGAACAGGCTTTCCATTGTCCCCGAGACATGGGTGAACTGATCAAGTGTGGTCGTGAGACTGTGGCAGACCGTGGATTGTTTATCACCAAGAAACGCTATGCTGTGAATGCCATTGACATCGAAGGCAAGCGACTGGATGTCAACGGTGCAATTGGCAAAACCAAGGCCACAGGACTTGATTTAAAGCGATCAGATACCCCCAAAGTAATTCAAGACTTCTTGTTAGAAATTCTAAATAAACTACTTGCTGGTGCTGGCAAGGATGAGATTGTGGAACGTATACGTGAATTCAAGTATGAGTTCAAAGAGCGTCCAGGCTGGGAGAAAGGTTCTCCCAAGCGTGTGAACAACTTGACCAAGTATGCGGCAGAAGAAACTCGATTGGGCAAAGCCAACATGCCAGGGCATGTGCGAGCCGCAATCAACTGGAACAACATGCGCAAGATGAACGGTGACAACTATAGTATGCAGATTGTGGATGGCATGAAAACTATTGTGTGTAAACTCAAGTCAAATGCACTTGGGTGGACTAGCATTGGCTATCCCACAGATGAACAACGACTGCCCACATGGTTTACTGCGTTGCCATTTGATGACGGCGAGATGGAGGCCACTGTGGTGGATGGCAAGGTCGATAACTTGTTGGGTGTGCTGGATTGGGACCTGGCATCGGCAACCAACACAGAAAATACATTTACCAGTTTGTTTGACTTCGAATGAAACTCAGCGATATTGTTGCACGTTTAAATTTACTTGATTCACTAGATGTTGCAAGTGAATGTGCTACAGCCACCGGTACATTAAGTCATATAACGCATGTTGTGACCGAACATGCCAAGCCATATCAAACTGACAGCGATAACATAATAAAAACATATAACGAATTGTCTAGTAATATTGCAAAATTTTCTGCACAAATTGAATTGTTAAAGCAAAATTTACGATCTGATATTGCTCAACAAGAACAAGAATATTTGGCTGATAGTTTACATGTGTATCAGGAAGAAATGATTCATGATACCACGGACGGTATTCTAAATAGACGTATGAGAATTGACGACGAGGATGATATTGTATTAAGAACACGTCTTAAAAATTTAACCGATTGGCGATTGCCTGGTATGATCATACGCCCAGGTGTAGAAACCTATATTGAAGACATGGTACCGTTGGATCCTTTGTATGTGGTGGATCATGACTCAGAATTGATGCGGCCAGCAATTAGCAAGTTCACACCAGAATATCAACGCAGACTGCGTGAGTATGTGATCAACGACTGGGCAGATGGTCCTGTACTAGACAAACTGCCCAACAATCAGTTTGGTACAATATTTGCCTATCACTATTTTAATCACAAGCCCATGCCAATAATTTGTAAATTCCTAACAGAATTTTATGAAAAACTACGACCCGGTGGCAGTGTGCTCATGACCTACAACAACTGCGATCGAGCGCACGGAGTAATTCGATCAGAACATGTATGGATGCTGTACACTCCACGTCGTTTGATTGAAAAGCATGCTATCGAGACAGGATTTGAACTGATCAACGCCTACGATGGTAAAGGCGATGTAAGTTGGATAGAGTTTCGCAAACCTGGGGACATTGTTTCCTTGCGAGGTGGGCAGACTTTAGCCAAAGTACTTGCAAAAACTGAATAAAACCTGTATACTTTAAACTTAGGAGAAACTTATGAGAGATTACTTGTTAGACTTGGTAGAACACACTTACGACCTCGGTTGTATTGATTTGGTTAAAATTGTTGGTGACACCAGCAAGAGCGAAATTGTTGGCTTGGCAGAAGATTTAAGCGTGGTCATTCGCGGCAACTTCCACAACCCTGTGGCAGACTTTGTGGGTACATTTGGTATGCCTAATCTAGGCAAACTAAAAACTTTGTTGAACTTGCAAGAGTACAAAGAAGATGCCAAACTTGCTATTACCAAAGGCTCAACAGGTGAGCCAGATGGCATTAATTTTGAAAACAAAATTGGCGACTTTAAAAATAACTATCGTTTTATGACATCAGGTGTGGTAAGTGAGAAGTTAAAGACTGCCAAGATTCGCCCTGTGACATGGCACATTGAATTTGAACCAACCAATGCGGCTATTCAACGAATGAAGTGGCAAATGAGTGCCAATGCCGAGGAGGCAAACTTCCAGGCCAAGACTGAAAACGGTGATCTCAAGTTTTTCTTTGGTGATCACTCTACACACTCGGGCAACTTTGTGTTCCACCCGGGCGTGAGCGGCCAATTGAAACGTGCCTGGGCCTGGCCCGCCAAACAGTTTGTGAGTATCATGGACTTGACCGGTGACAAGAAAGTACGCATCAGTGATGATGGTGCCGCAGAAATCACAGTTGACTCTGGACTGGCAGTGTATCAATATCTATTACCAGCACAGAGCAAGTAATGACTGATCCTGTTGTTCAAGACAACTTAACTGCCAAGCAAAACGACTACGCTGTGTTCCTTCCGGCCATCAGCGGGTTCTATGCTACATTCATAGGCAAGCAAAGGAATGAACCCTATGTGGATCCGGCGAGATTGCCTCAGGGCATTAGTGACATGGAGCAACTTAATTGGCTTAACTCTACCAAAGCACTTTTTCCTTACCGTTGGTCCCTATACTCTGGAGGGCATGCAAATCTCGATCTTGCTAAACAAGACTGGTCGGAAGACATGGTACGGAACAGAGAGCCTGGCACGTTTATCCTCGGGGATTCAGGCGGTTTCCAGATTGCTAAGGGCTTGTGGGAAGGTGACTGGAAGGCCAACTCAGGTTGTGCCAAGGCTCAAAAGAAACGAAGTCTAATCCTAAACTGGCTAGACAACGTTGCTGACTATGGTATGATCTTGGATATTCCCACATGGGTCATTCACGACAAGAAAGCGTCGGCGGCTTGTCAAATTACTACGCTACAAGAAGCAGTGGATGCTACCAAGTTCAACAATGACTACTTCATGAAACACCGCCGGGGTGTGGCAAATGGTGGTGCCAAGTTCTTGAACGTGCTACAAGGTGACAATCACACATCAGCAGACCAGTGGTATGAGACCATGAAGGAATACTGTGATCCTGCTGTGTATCCAGGCACACACTTTGACGGTTGGTCCATGGGTGGACAAAACATGTGTGACGTACACCTGGTACTTCGCAGACTGGTAGCACTGCGCTATGACAATTTACTTCAAGAAGGCAAGCATGATTGGATGCACTTCTTGGGAACCTCCAAACTGGAGTGGGCTGTTTTATTAACTGTAATCCAAAGGGCCGTAAGAAAATATGTCAATCCAAACTTCACAATCTCGTTTGACTGCGCCAGTCCGTTCCTTGCAACAGCAAACGGACAGGTCTACTTTGAAAATGTCTTTGAACACGATAGCAAATGGTCGTATCGCATGGCTCCTTCAGCCGATGACAAAAAATACTCCACAGACACACGCAAGTGGGGAACAGGCGTAGTAGCAGACGGTATCTATCCACGTTGGGAAGATTCACCAATCAGTGATCTACTCAAGATGAAAGATATTTGCATCTACCGGCCAGGCGATCTAAATAAGATTGGCAAAGAAGGCAAGACATCATGGGATTCATTCTCATATGCGTTGCTCATGGGTCATAATGTTTGGATGCACTTGACCGCAGTACAAGAAGCCAATCGACGTTTTGATGCAGGAGAACATCCTGCTATGATGCGTCGAAGCACTGGTGACTATGCTCGATTTGAAGACATTGTGGAAGCAATCTTTGCGGCACCAGATCGAGAGACTGCCGATGCTATTATCGAAGAATATGACACATATTGGATGGAGATTGTGGGCACCCGAGGATTCAAAGGTAAAAAAACTAAAAATGCTCGCACACAGTTCAATGCATTGTTTGAATTCGAAGAAATTGACTCTGTACAACCAACCGATGATAGTGTACAATTAGACACATCAGCACTAGATCTATTAGAAAATGAACAGACCTGAACACGAAAACGTCAACTTCTTTGTAGGTACAGAAGTAGAACGCACTCCGGCATTTGGCAAGAAAACTTTGTTTGTGATTGATGTTCAATCAACAGTGGAAATACTTAGTAACTTCCACAGCAACGGATGTGAGCATATCTTTTTTGGTGCCAATCACAGTTTCCATCCTGACAACAGGCTAGCGTGGCAACGTTGGGAAAGCATGATTGAACCATTTCTACAAGACGGATACCTGTGTAGTTTGGACATTCCAATCACTCACGTGGATGAGTTCCATGATGGTCCGTTATGTGACTACAGAAACTTTATTCCACAGATTCGAGTAAGTCTACCCTATACAAAGTTGTGGAATTACAATACAATGTTAAAAATAGATGACAAAGACTTTGCCGCTACCAATCCCGGCGTTTGGTGTCATAGTTTGCATGGCCTAATGAGCCGTAGAACATTTACATCATGGGATGACTATAAACAGGATCAAACATTATGAACCAACGAGCACAAGCCTTAACAGAACAACGTGAGCGAATCATGGGCCAAGCAGAACGTAAAATTTGGGTCACGTTCCGCAAAGAAGGGATTCACAAATATCCCGCGGCAGCAACAGACCCTTCATTAGCAACAGGAGATGAATATGATGTTTCGTTTTTGGCCAGTCCTCATCGCCATATTTTTCATTTCAGGGTTTGGATTGACGTATTCCACAACGACCGAGATGTGGAATTTATACAATTCAAGCGATGGCTCGAAAAACTGTATTCTAGCAACCAAGGTGTATTGTCGCTAGATTATAAAAGTTGTGAGATGATTTCCGACGATCTGTATCTACAGATTGCAACAAAGTATCCAGATCGTGCGGTCTGGATTGAGGTGGCCGAAGATGGTGAGAACGGTGCCTTGATCAAGTATGAACTTTCTCGCCCTAGTCTGTCAATTAAAATTTAAGAGGTATCACAATGGCCAAGCCCATTATCAAATCCAATCCACGTGTTGCTGAGATCTTCAATGATCTTGAAGTGTTCCTGGAGTTCTGTCAGGACTATGGATATCGTTACAACGAATCGGACCTGTATAACTTCAAGAGTTATGCATGGCAACAGTTCAACAAGTGGCATCAAGGCAAAAACGCCAAGAACATGTGGAACGAAGATTCACGTCGCTTTGCAGGATTCCGCGCATGAGGAAACTGTATTACATGGGCTTGGAAAGTTACGAAGCCCGTTACACACTGCAACTAACAGAGTGGAACCGGCGTGTGTTTGATCGCAGAGGTCTAGATGTTGTTTATGTTCCAGGTACCACTATTGATAACACACAAGCAATCTCGGTAGGTCAGGTATTGGATGCACATGGTCGCAGTTATTTTGCCATGAGCCAGATGATGAACTTGGTTCAGCTCATGAAGAACGGTGAAGTAACAGGCGAGGATGTTGTTTACTTTGAAGACATGTTCCAACCTGGCATTGAGTCGTTGCCTTACATCATGGATCAGATTCCTGCAGAACAACGTCCGCAGGTATGGGTACGCTGTTTGGCACAGGCCATCGACCCCGATGACTTTGTACATGTCTGGGGCATGGCAGGATGGATGAGTACATATGAAAAAATGGTCAATCACTTTGTTACAGGGGTTCTTGCTACCAATGAAGAGATGGTCGCACACATGCGAATTGCTGGTTGGACTGCTCCAATCTACAACATTTCCGGTCTTGCATTTGGAAAAGCAGAAGTTCTTGAGCGTATTGGCGGTAAAGAAAATATTAAACCGTTCGCAGATCGTCCACGACGAGTTGGGTTCGCGGCTCGTTTCGATCAAGAGAAACAACCTGGTTTCTTTATGGACCTTATTGAGATGTATAGTGAACTCACCAGCGAGCCTTGTGAGTTTGCAATATACAGTGGCGGACCTCTCAGATCCAACAACACAGAGTATGTTGAACGTGCCCGCCGTATGGAGGCAGAGGGGCGACTCAAGATCTTTGATAACATAAGCAAGAATGAATACTATGCTCTCCTTAACAATACTCGTGTGCTTTTTAATTGTGCTTTGCAAGACTGGGTTTCCAACACCGTCTCTGAAGCAGACACTCTTGGATGTAATGTATTGTATCCAGCGTATCGTTCATTCCCTGAAACCTTTGCAAATGATCCCAACCGCTTATATGTACCCTGGAGTATAGACGATGCCTATAACAAAATGTGTAATCTTTTGCAGACTCCTCATCACAACATGGGCCTTATTAGTGATTGGAATAATAGGACTGTTGATCGGGTTATTGATATTATTACCGGTCAAGGTACTCAGTGGGATCGTTCGGGGCCTCGCTACCGAGATCATGTGCCACACGAAAAATATCAAGTGGTTAAAATAGAAAAATGAGCGTGGTAATTGTTACCGGTGTAGCCGGATACATTGGTGGACAAACTGCCTTGCTGTTGAAAGACGCAGGGCATGAAGTTTACGGCATTGATCGTAGAGACCCACCTAAACACTTGCGTGGCATCTGCGACAAATTTTTGTATCAAGACTTTGCTAGTGATGTAGCATTGAGTTACATTATTAATAAACAGCCAGATGCTGTCATTCACTGTGCTGGAACAAGTTTAGTAGGACCAAGCATGCAGGATCCTGCAGAATACTACAACAATAATGTGGCCAAGACATTGCGCCTACTAGACATAGTTCGCAAAAGTTTGCCACGTTGTAGAGTTATTTTTAGTTCTAGTGCGGCTGTATACGGCGAACCTATTATGAATCCATGTCACGAAGTAGATCCTTGTGAACCTCTAAGTCCATACGGCGAAAGCAAGCGTATGATAGAACAGATTTTGCAAAGTTATTATAAGGCCTACGGATTAGATTACGTGGCATTCCGTTATTTCAATGCATGTGGTGCCGATCCCGAGGGTAGACACGGACAAGAACCGGGTGCTACACACGTGATTGCTCGTCTGTTAGAGGCCACACGAGACAATGGTCAATTCCGTATCAATGGAGATACATATCCCACAGATGATGGTACATGTGTGCGTGACTATGTACATGTGAATGATATTGCTCGCGCACATGTATTGGCACTGGATTCCAAGATCAAATCTGACGTTTACAATCTTGGAGATGGCACCGGCACTAGTATTAGACAAATTATAGAACGTGTTCAAGAAGTTGTAGGCAATTTGCCCACGATTGAAGTTGGGCCTCCTCGCGCTGGCGATCCTGCGGTGCTTACTGCCAGTTCGGACAAGTTTGATCGTGCGATTGGCATGCCATGGCGCACTTATAATCTTACCGACGTAATCGCACACACCTGGGCTTGGTATGTTCGAAAAAATTAAACAGTTTGAAGACGCTCTAGTAGAGTTTACTGGAGCACCGTATGCCGTCATGACCGATTGTTGTACACACGCAATCGAATTGTGCTTACGTTACGATCAGATTCAGGAATGTGAGTTCACTCCTTACACTTATCTAAGTATTCCCATGCTCATGCACAAGTTAGGAATCAAATATGCATATTCAGATCATGCTTGGCAACGTTGGGTAGGAGAATATCCTTTTCTAAATACTAGAATTTGGGACAGTGCAAGGCGTTTGGAACGGAACATGCATCGTGCAGGAACTATGCAATGTTTAAGTTTTGGGCATGACAAGCCTTTACATATAGGCCGCGGTGGTGCTATAATACTAGATGACAAGATGGCCTACGATGCGATAATTCGCATGCGGTATGATGGCCGAGATCTAAATATCAAACCCTGGATCGCACAACAAGAATTTCGAGTCGGATATCACTATAAACCCACACCAGAAGAAGCAGTACGTGGTTTGGCGTTGCTGGAAGGTATTAAAGAACATTGTCCCGAGCCTCGACATGTTGATTATGCAGATTTAAGAACTATCACTATCAAGGACTAAAATGACAGAATCAGTATCGTTTAACAATATAGACGACAAAGGCTATGAAGAAGCATATCTAGCAGATGCTATTCGTTTTAAAATGAAACGTGACAACAAACGTTTTTGGGCCGGAGATAACATCAGTGACTATGTGGATGAACAAACCAAAGCACAACTGATCGACGAAGCCACTGTGGCATTTGAACGAGTGTTAGACACATTATTGATTGACAGAGAAAATGACCCAAACTCCAAAGGTACGGCTCGCCGGTTGGCAAATATGTACTTCAACGAAATTATGGCTGGTAGGTATGAGGAATCGCCTAATGCAACGGCTTTCCCAAATGACACAGCAGGAGCATACGAAGGTATGTTGGTGGTGCGTAGCGAGCTTAAGAGCATGTGTAGCCACCATCATCAACCTGTTACGGGTGTTGCTTATATTGGAATCATTGCTGGCGCCAAACTCATTGGTCTTTCGAAGTACACCAGGATTGCACAATGGTGTGCCCGACGCGGAACTCTTCAAGAAGAGCTCTGCATGGACATTGCTCGTGAGATCGAGCTCGCAACTGGATCCCGAGATGTTGCTGTTTATATTCAGGCTACCCACGGATGTTGCGAGAATCGTGGTATTATGGCTCATAGTAGTCTCACCCAAACTACAGTACTCCATGGAGCCTTCAAAACAGACCAAAGCGTGAAGAAGGAATTCTTTGACAACATCAAACTACAACAGGACTTTGCACCAAGATGATTAGTTATGCAACATTAAAAGCCGCACAGGATGGCAAAGTAGCACCCTGGACTAATACGGTGCCTGAAATGAGCAACACTCACATTGCTGTGTTCCGTGATGCTTATCCTGTGGCAGAAGGACATCTACTGTTTGTGCCACGTGCCAACACAGATGAATCTATTGTGGTAGCCATGGGCATGGCTTTGCTAACCGGCCGTCAAATGGTACAGAACAATCAATGCGATGCGTTCAACATTGGTTTGAATGCAGGAGTTGCTGCCGGACAAACAGTAATGTATCCACATGTGCATTTGATACCAAGAATGCACGGAGATACGCCTGATCCTGTTGGTGGTGTACGTGGTGTCATATCCGGACAGGCCAACTACAAAACTGATACATATCAGCAACCAGAATGATTGATAAAAATATAGCCTGGAAAACAGCAGGACACAATGATTGGTTCCGTGTTAGTATGGATCCAACTCTTAACATAGAAATAATAAAATCTGCACAACATCTTTATGTTGACTTTGACAGTGCCGGCGATCAGGTCGCAACACTCATTGCTGATCGTTGGGCTCAAAAACCTTTATATCTTGCATTGAGTGGTGGCCTTGACAGCGAATTCATTGCCGATCGTTTGGTCAAGAACAAAATTGACTTTACTCCAGTCATACTCAAGATTGGCCAACTCAATGAAATTGAAACATGGTATGCCGAATACTGGTGCTATAAAAACAACAGGGTTCCGGTTATATTGAATTACTCTATCAGTGAGTTTGAATCCGCGTGGGATAAATTTGGGCCGCAACTGGCCGAACTCAAACATTATGATCTTGTGCCGCAATGTATTTTGTATGACTATGCCAATCAGCAAAACGCACATTTGATTTACGGAGCAGGGGACATGCAATTTGATACCAATTCTCAAGATCAATTTTACTTGCATAGTTTTGATTTGGTTAGCAATATTGCAAGTGTGGGAGAGCACCCTACTTCATTCTATATGTACACGCCCGAAATATTGCTGAGTTATATCTCTGGTTACGATCTTACATTATCCGAAAATTACAACAAGATTAATGCATATGAAGTGAGCCCTCGGCCCAAGATTGGTTATCAACAGAGCATGTCACGTGACCCTCAATACTTTGAACTTAAACATCGCTTGAGCACTAGATTTAATACCTTAAATGTTCCACATAACAAACCTTGTTATTTTGGCACACGAGAACAAATCATAAAAAAACTAACCACATAAATATTCTTTTACAGCGGCCTATCGGCATCGTCCCGCTTTACAAACTCCGCCGCCTATGCTATAATTTAACATAGGAGAAAACAGCATGACACCAGTAGTTTACAAATATACCTCAACCAAAGAGTACCACGACGCATTTCCTTGCGCCTACAGACAGTGGAGGGCAGACAGTCATTGTAACTTGATACACGGTTACTCGTTTAGTATGAAGTTCTACTTTGGCACCGACGAACTAGATGTCCGCAACTGGGCGGCCGACTACGGTGGTTTGAAAGAACTCAAGAAGACTTTAGAAGACCAGTTTGACCATACACTTATTGTTGCACAAGATGATCCGCAGATGGAAACATTCCGACTGTTGCAAGAGCGGAACATGGCCAAAGTTGTGGTGTTGCCAAGACTTGGTTGTGAGGGCCTTGCAGACATGCTGTACAAGTATGTCAACGGTGTTTACATTCCCGAAATGTGGGGTCCAGGTGAAGCCAAGAGACTATGGTGCTATCGTATTGAAGTACGTGAAACGCAGGCCAACATGGCCTTCCGTGAAGGGCATCGTGAATGGAATGAGGACTTGTTTGTTTGATTAAATATTGAGTGATTAAACAAACCATAAGTTTCGTACAACCCAACTTTCAACAAGGTCCTAAAGAATTTAATGCTTACTATCTGCCTTACTCGGCAGGTGTAGTGTTAGGTTATGCTTTGAGTTATGAACACATAGATTCAAAGTGGCAACTAGATCAGTTGATCTGGCGTAGAGATCCCATTGAGGGTCTGGCCACAAAACTGGCCAAAAATAATATTGTAGCATTTAGTACCTATGTATGGAATCACAGGTACAATTATGCACTGGCTCGTCGCATAAAAGAAATCAATCCCAAGGTAACAATAATAGTCGGCGGACCAGAGCCAGCCATCGAAGATCCAGGCCTATTTGAAAAGGAACCTTTCATAGACCTAGTGATCAAAATGGAAGGCGAAATTACTTTTAAACGCATACTGGAAGACTTTGACACAGACTACACACACATACCCGGACTGTTGATCAACACGCCTACCGGTTTGATCAATACCGGTGACTGTGCTAGAATTGATGACCTGGATCAAATACCTAGTCCATATCTCTCAGGTATGTTTGATCAAATCATCAAGGACCATCCTGAAGTGATTTGGAATGCCACACTAGAAACCAATCGTGGTTGTCCTTATCAGTGTACCTTTTGCGACTGGGGCAGTCTTACCTACAGCAAAGTCAAAAAATTTGATCTTACTAGAGTATATCACGAACTAGAATGGATTGGTGCCAACTGTGGGTTTGTTACTATCACTGACGCTAACTTTGGCATGTTTATAGAACGCGACAATATGATTGTGGACAAGTTGATCGAAGTACAAAGGCGTTGGAACAAATTGACATCGTTCTCAATGACCTGGGCTAAGAATCAAAAGAACGAAGTGGTGGACATTGTCAAGAAACTCATACACGAAAGTCCAAACTTTGGTCAAGGGCTCACGGTGAGTGTACAGAGCATGGATCATGATGTGTTAGAAAATGTTAAACGTAGAAATCTTGATCAACACAAAATTGATGAAATTTTTGACTTGTGCGATCGCAACAACATTCCTGTGTACACAGAACTAATTCTTGGACTACCAGGTGAAACTGTTGAATCTTGGAAGGGAGCATTTTGGAAAATCTTCCGTGCTGGTAATCACACTGGCATCAATATCTTGCAGGCACAGTTGTTGGAAAATGCCGAAATGAATCTATTACAAAAACGCTTGTGGCAGTTAGAGGCTGTGCCAGTACACGATTACATGAGCGGCAGTTACAATGATGCGGAGTTGAGCGAGTGTGTGGATGTGGTTATCAGTACCAAGGACATTTCTAAACAACAGATGCTAGATACCTTGGTTTGGAATAGTTTTATCCAGACATTTCATATCAATGGTTTGACCACGTACATTGCTAGATATTTGGAAAAAGCACATCAAATTGATTATAGCAAATTCTATGATAATTTATATGTCTGGGTTCAGCACGATCCTTGGTTTCAAGCACAGTTCAATGACACACGGAATTACTTTGCAAACTGGGCAAGCCAGGGCTCTATTAGTCATCCGCCAATTGGCAACGTTCAGGTGTTTGGATGGAATTTAGTGCATCGCACTACTCTATACATACAACAACAATATCGCCTAAATTATGTGTTTGATTTGGTTGACACCTTTGTAAAAAATCATTATAATATCAACAAAGACATATTAGATCAACTCATGCAGTTTCAAAGAAATTACGTGGTTGACTATCGCAATCTTAAATACTTGCCTATACAGCAAAATTTTGATTATGATTTTCTTGGCTATATTCAAGATAACACTCAACTTGAAAAACCATGTACCTATGTTTTTGAAAGCACAGAAAATCTTGACATGAGCCTAGAACATTTTCTTGAAAACATGTATTTTGCCAGGAAAAGAAATTTTGGAAAAACAAACATCACTCGAAGTTATGAGTAACACACACGAATATAGCATAGCAGTTTTACTGCCCACTCGTAGCCGGACCGATGCACTTACTGCCAGTGTGACCAGCATTGTAGATCTAGCCAATGACATTTCTCGTATACAATTAGTGTTTGGATTTGACGATGATGACCGAATAGGACTAGCACATTTTACCAAGGTGATACAACCCATGTTAGACAAGCATGGAGTATCTTACGAAGCACAGTCTTTTAAAAGTATGGGCTATGCTGGACTCAATCGATACTACAACCATTTGGCAAAATCAACATCAGCAGACTGGCTGTTTGTGTGGAATGATGATGCTGTGATGGAAACTCAAGGATGGGACTCAGTAATTAAACAATACACAGGCGAATTCAAACTGTTAAAAGTTCACACACACAATGACCATCCTTACAGTATTTTTCCTATAATGCCACGAGCATGGTATGACTTAATGAATCATCTCAGTCGTCATCAAATGATCGATGCTGAACTAAGTCAACTGGCTTTCTTGCTGGATATTATGCAAGTGATTGAGGTCGACGTCACACACAATCAAGTTGAGTTGACCAAAGATGCAACTGACCCTCTCAAACCCAAGGTACGTTTTGAAGGTAACCCTGCCAATCCGCATGATTTCCATAATCCTCAAACTAGTGCGCAACGCTATCAAGATTGTGATGTCATTGCTGAATACATGCGTACAATTGATCTAGACACCACCTGGTGGGAAAGTGTCAAGAGTGGTAAAAGTTATCCCTGGGAAAAATTAATTGCTCTAGATGTCAACAAACAAATGAATCAATTTGTAATGCAACTCGACGAACGTGGGCAAGTATTGTCCTACGGCAAAGATCAAAAAAGCGAAGATCTCAGGAGATCCCTTGCAAAATAATATAACCGTCAGCAAACTGGTTACTGAGTGTGTGATTTCAAAAAATCCAGTTACAAAAATACTTGACTTTGGTCAACATGCTTACGCTGATACATTTATCCGACCAGATCAACTGAATCTCAGTGAGCCTGTTTTTCCTTTGCAGGTATATCTCAATGCCAACTCAGGTAGTATACAACTGGGCTATGTGAGTTCGGCCACGGATCGTTACAATCTCTACAGTTACAGTTACACTTCCAGCAACAGTCAAACAGCCAGAAATCACTGGGACAAGTATGCTCAAACAATTCAAGGTCGCAGCCATACCGGACTGGTAGTAGAAATTGGCAGCAATGATGGTTACCTTGTGAGTCAATTTGATCATGCAGTAGGTGTAGACTCCAGTGCAGAAATGT
Source organism: Haliscomenobacter sp. (assembly GCF_040403615.1). Lineage (NCBI taxonomy): Bacteria > Pseudomonadati > Bacteroidota > Saprospiria > Saprospirales > Haliscomenobacteraceae > Haliscomenobacter > Haliscomenobacter sp. The sequence continues at coordinate 29,052 of NZ_JBBAKG010000058.1, forward strand.
GTGCATTGTCCCAAGCAAAAGGTGTTGAAACAATAAACACTTTGTTCGACAATGCCACCGCTGATGCAATAAAACACAAACACGGCACAGCAAGTGTGATCATTGCCAACAATGTGTTTAACCATGCTAATGATCCTGTGGCATTTGCACAGAGCGTGGCCCGACTACTGTCAGACACAGGAGAGTTTGTGTTTGAAGTACCGTATTGGCTCAGCATGATTGAATCAGGAAGATTTACTGACATGGTATATCACGAGCATCCTACATACTTCACTGTGAAGATGGCCTGGAACTTGTTGAAAGCCGCGGGACTAGAGATTACTGACTTTGATGTGGTTGATTATCATGGCGGAAGCCTACGAGTGTTTGCTCGTCTTGACACTGGTGCTGATATGCCTGTTAAAATTCAAGATGCCATAGTCAAAGAAACTCAAACAGGTTTGTTTGATCCTGCATTTTATCAAAACTTACAACTGAAATTTGAGCAAGCCAAGATTGATTGGCTTGCCGCTTTTTATCGATTGCTAAGTGAAGATCCCAAAGCAGTAGTCATAGGAGTGGGTGCGGCAGCCAAGGCCAACACATGGTTAAACTGGCACGGGCTTGATAGTACTGTGATTCATTGTATAACCGATGCTAGTGAGCACAAACAAGGCAAGTACACCCCACTGACTAGAATCCCAGTGTTGGCAGATCAAGAGTTTGCCCAACATAAACAACCATATGCTTTGATATTGAGTTGGAACATTGGTGAAGGTCTTCGCAGAGCCATATTAAATATCAATCCTAACACAAGGTTTATTTCACAATGAAAACATACAACATCTACAGCGAACACGGCCAAGAAGGACTTGGCGCATTTACGGACGATCGCGGTACCATTACTGATATATTTTACAAAGCCAACATGAATCATGGCTGTGTGATTACCAACCAACCCGGAGCGGTGCGTGGCAATCACTATCATAAATTTACTACTCAATACACATATATTGTGTCCGGTACACTGACTTATTATAGTAAATCTATAGAAACTGAAAAACCAGCACATGCCTTTGTTGCAGTGGCCGGAGACATGATCATCAGTGAACCATTTGAAATTCATGCCATGAAGTCTGGCCCAGATGGTTGCACATTTATTGCATTTGCCGAAGGCCCACGTGGTGGCGAAGACTACGAGTCTGACACCTACCGAGTTGACGATATTACTCAATGACAAAAACTGTGGTGATCTTTGGGGCAAGTGGTGGCATCGGTGGTGCCACTGAAAAACGATTTGCTGATCAAGACTATCGTGTGATTCCGGTCAGTCGCGATTATTTGGATTTTGAAAGCGCCAATAGTCACTATGATGTTGCCAAGTTATTGAATCAAGTACAACCGGATGTGGTTGTCAACAGTGCCGGGGTATTTGTCAACGGGTATGTCAACACGCATACCACCACCATGAATGTGAACTTTGGCAGCAACTGGTCCGTTATAAGTTACTACATGGCACTCAAAGGCCTTAGTAAGACCACCAGAATCATCATGGTTGGCAGTAGTAGTTATACCAGTGGGCGACAGTTGTATCCTTTGTACAGCGCCAGCAAGGCAGCCTTGTATAACTTATGGGAGTCAGCAAGAGATTACTTTGGTGATTCAGAGATCGTGGTTGATTTGGTCAATCCTGTGCGCACACGCACCCGGATGGCCAGTGTGGGCAAATCATTTGATCCCACGTTGGATTACCTGGAGCCCGATCAAGTGGCTGATGAAATTTTTAAACTGGTTGAATCTGATTTACCCAGTACATGCGTAGATATGACTTTTAAGGATGTAATATGAAAATAGGAATTATTGGAAAAGGCACCGTAGGCAAAGCCGTGTACGAAGGCCTGGAGTATCTTGGACACAACATGTGCTTCTATGATCCGGCTTATGAAGGTAGCCAGTTGGCAGATGTGCTAGATGCTGAGTGTGTGTTTCTCAGTGTACCAACCAACCAAGCAGACAATGGTGATTGTGATGTCAGCATTGTTGAAAACACAATTCAACAACTGAGCCAGCATCAATACACCGGACTAGTAGCAGTCAAAAGCACAGTGGTACCCGGTACCAGTAAGCGATTGAGTGACACCTATCCCAATTTGAAAATCTGTAGTGTTCCTGAATTTCTACGAGCCAAGACTGCACTAGCAGACTTTGTGTACAATCATGACTTGCTGATCATTGGTAGTGACCGCGAAGAAGACTTTGCACTGATCGAAAAAATTCACGGACACTTTCCAAAGACTGTGGCCTGTGTCAGCCCTACAGAAGCCGAAGTAGTCAAATACTTCAACAATGTACATCATGCCATGAGTGTGACCTTTGCCAACATCACCTATGATGTGTGTAAAAAATTAGGTGCCGATTACAAGAATGTGTATGATGCAATCACTCGTAGAGAATGTATCAATCCACACTACCTAATGGCCAATGACAACATGCGTGGCTACGGTGGACACTGTTTGCCCAAAGATACCAGTGCATGGAACAACTTGATCAAGAATCTTGATCTACCTTACACTTTGATTCAAAGTGTAATTGACGACAACAAGAAAGTAAGCAAATGAAAATATTAGTAACAGGTGCCAGTGGGCTGTTGGGTACAGAAATCTGTAGACAATTAAAAACAGTCGCAAGCAATGAAGTATGGGCTGTTGACAATCACAGTCGTAGTTCAACTATTCCTCCATGTGATCAGTTTCTAACAATTGATCTAAATGATCAAACTGCAATTGCTCAACTGCCACGAGACTTTGATTATATCTATCACTATGGTGCTATCAATGGCACCAAAAATTTTTACGAACGACCCAACCAGGTGCTGACAAACAATTTTGTTTGTGACCTAAATATGTTTGAGTATGCCAGTGAAATTTCAAACCTTAAAAACATTGTGTATGCCAGCAGTAGTGAAATAGTAAGTGACGATCCTGTTAGTCCAGTGCCCGAACATGCAGACATCACTATTCGAGACATTCACAATGCTCGCTGGAGTTATAGACTTGCTAAAATATGTAGTGAAAACTATCTGGCCAACAGCCGGTTGCCCTATGTGATGTTGCGTTACTTTAACGTGTACGGTGAGAACAGCAAGGCCGGACACTTCTTGGCTGATCAAATTGCCAAGATCAAACAAGGTAAGTTTGAGTGCTTTGGTGCCAACGAAACTAGAAGTTTCTGTCATGTGGAAGATGCCATAAGAGCCAGTATCTACTGTGCTCAGACTCAAAATCGAGCATTGATCAATATTGGCAACGATAGAGAAATAACTATTATGGATGCGGCTCAAATCGTTGCATCCGCATTAGGACACAACAATCCAGATTGGACAACCACACCGGGTATGCCTGGTAGCACAGCCAGTCGCAGACCCGATATCTCCAAACTAAGAAGTGTAATGCCGGACTACACGCCCATGAGTTTTGAATCAGGTGTACAAAAATCAATTGGTTAACTTGCCACTTGCAAAACAACTACGATTTCGTGTATAATACACAAGTATATAACAAAGGATGTAGATGTCTAAAATTAAAATAGCAGAATTATTTTATTCGATCCAGGGCGAAGGTCGATACATGGGTGTGCCGTCGGTGTTCTTGAGAACGTTTGGTTGCAACTTTAAATGTGCTGGGTTTGGCATGCCACGTGGTGAGGCAAGTCACGAGGCTACTGATATTGCGGCTACTCACACAATGATTAAGGCTTTTGAAAAATACGAAGAACTTCCGCTGGTGAGTACAGGTTGCGATAGTTATGCGTCATGGCATCCAGACTTTAAAGACCTAAGTCCCATGTTAGAAAGTAACGCTATTGTGGATCGCATCATGGAGATACTTCCACATCAACGTTGGGAAGATGAGCATCTTGTGATCACAGGTGGTGAACCATTGCTGGGTTGGCAACGTGCTTATCCGAACTTGTTAGATCACGACAGTATGCATGGTCTTAAAGAAATCACATTTGAAACCAACGGTACTCAAAAACTTACTCCAGAGTTTAAAGAATATCTACTGAGATGGAGAGCACAACGTGAAATTACATTCTCCGTCAGCGCCAAACTTCCTTGTAGTGGTGAGAAGTGGGAAGAAGCCATCGTTCCGGAAGTGGTTTGTGAATACGAACAAGTCGGTACAGCATACTTGAAGTTTGTTATTGCCACAGAACAAGACTTTGCAGATGCTGAACGTGCCACTGAGGAATATCGCGCCGCTGGATTTAAAGGACATGTTTATCTAATGCCTGTAGGTGGTATTGAAAGTGTCTATGCATTGAACAACAAGAATGTGGCATTGTTAGCAATGAAACATGGGTTACGCTACAGTGACCGTTTGCAAGTGCCGTTATTTAAAAATGAATGGGGGACCTAATGGGAATATTTGATCGATTTCGCAAGAAGCCTGCACCGGTAAAAGTCCGGGCCGAACCCAAGCCCAAAGCACCAGAGAAAACTGAAAAAGAAGTTGCTACAGAAAAAAATGAACCTTACGTGAGTATTGTTCGCATGGACATCGATCCCAACAACTTGCACCAGGGTGCGTTTGAACTAGATTGGAACGAAATCTTTGTGGCAAGGCTGGTCAAGGCCGGTTACATGATGAAACCCGATGATGCAGATGCGGACATAGTAGATCGTTGGTTCCAAAATATTTGTCGACACGTGGTCATGGAAACATGGGAACAAGAGCAGGCCATGAACAAGTACAGCAGTCAATATGTAAACTCTAGAGACATCGGTGGCGGAAGAACCGAAGTATCATGATATTCAATCACATCAAACAACTCAAACAAGACGGGAAGAAAATTGGCATCACTTTCTCAACCTTTGACATGCTCCACGCGGGCCACATTGCCATGCTGTCGGAAGCCAAGAATCATTGTGACTACCTGATCTGTGGTCTACAAACCGACCCAACCATTGATCGTCCAGACACTAAAAATCGCCCTATACAAAGTATTGTTGAGCGACAAATACAGTTGGCCGCATGCCGTTATGTTGATGAAGTTGTTGTATATCAAACCGAACAAGATCTTGTTGACTTGTTGTTGATCCTGCCAGTTGACGTTCGTGTGCTGGGTGTGGAATATCAACACAAAAACTTCTCTGGCTATGAGGAATGTGGAATGCGTGGCATTGAACTAGTGTTCAACGGCAGGGATCACTCGTTCTCCAGTTCAAGTCTGCGCAAACGTGTGGTTGCCGCAGAGACTGGAAAAGTATTAATGCAAAAATGATACTGTATGTGAATGGTGATAGTCATGCCGCGGCCGCAGAAGCAGTAAATCCGTATTCATGGGCAGAGGATGATGGACTATACTATGAGTTGGGACAACAGCCGCATCCAGACAATGAACGTGTGAGTTTTGGCTGTGAAATAGCCAACAGTCTCAATGCTATACTGTACCTTGACGCACAGGCTGGCGGGTCAAATGCCCGTGTTATTCGCACCACAAGATCTTGGTTGCACGAACAGACCGATCTCAAAGATGTTTTTGTGATCCTGCAATGGTCAACTTGGGAACGGCAAGAATGGTTCCACAAAGGCACATGGTATCAAGTCAACGCAAGTGGTATAGATAGTGTGCCATCGATTTTTGCCGATCGTTATAAAAATTTTGTATCCACGATCAACTGGGATGAAGTCGAACAACAAGCACATGATGAGATCTGGCAGTTCCATAACGAACTCAAACTTAATCAGATTCAGCATGTGATGTTCAATGGAAATAGTCATTTTGGTAAAATATCCCAAAATCAAGACTGGAGTCAATGCTACATTGCACCATACGACCCTGCCCAAACCTATGATTCAGTGCTAAGAAACAACGGATTCAAACCGGTCAACCCCGATAGTTGGCATTTTGGGCACTGTGCCCATTGCTTTTGGGCTGAACATGTGTTACAATACATTTACGATAACAACTTGATTGTCACTAATGAAATACCTACTGATTGATACAGCCAACATGTTTTTCCGTGCCCGGCACTCAGCACACCGTGCCAGCGACACATGGACCAAACTAGGCTTTGCCCTGCACGTTACAATTATGGCCGCTAACAAAGTGGCCAAGCGTTTTCAAGCAGATCATGTGGTGTTTGCACTAGAAGGACGCTCGTGGCGCAAGGACTACTACGAGCCCTACAAGAAGAATCGTGCTGTGGCACGTGGGGCAATGACCGAAACAGAAGCAGACGAAGACCGACTGTTTTGGGAGACCTATGACGAACTGACTAAATACTTGGCTACGAAAACAAATTGTAGTGTGATCCGTTGTGCCACTGCTGAAGCAGATGATATCATAGCACGTTGGATCTCTTTACACCCTCAAGATGAACACACAATCGTAAGTTCAGACACTGACTTTGTGCAGTTGCTGGCCGCCAACGTCACGCAATACAATGGTATTACCGATGAACTACTAACCTTGGAGGGCATATTCGATGCTAAAGGTAACCGTGTCAATGATAAGAAAACTAAACAGCCAAAAACCATCCCGGATCCAGCCTGGCTGCTATTTGAGAAGTGCATGCGTGGCGACACATCCGACAACGTATTTTCTGCATATCCAGGAGTACGTGAGAAAGGCACAAAGAATAAAGTTGGTCTCCGTGAGGCCTTTGGAGACAGAGACAAGCGCGGATACAATTGGAACAATCTAATGTTGCAACGTTGGACCGACCATAATGGTGCCGAGCATCGTGTGCTGGATGACTATGAACGTAATTGTACCTTGATTGATCTCACAGCACAACCAGACAATGTTAAAGCAGTTGTGGATGGTTGCATCCGTGAACAGATTAGTCACAAAGATGTTGGCATGGTAGGCGCACACTTCCTAAAATTCTGTGGCAAGTACGAATTGACCAAACTCAGCGACAGTGCAGATCAAGTGAGTCGCTGGATGAATGAAACATACAAAGGAGTATTAGATGATATTAGCCAAACCCGTGGTAGAGAACCAGTACTGGATACTCAAGAAGGATAATCGCAAGATTGGCCAACTTGAACTAAAAGAAAATGGTAACTGTACAATAAAAATTCTTGATAGTGTAGTAAGTTACAAAACTATCAAGATGGCTCGAGAGGCAGCTGGGATCCAATTCGAGCCAGCCGAAACAGCAACTCCATTGCCACCAAACATGGTTTATGGTCATGAAGTTTCTGGAGATGTATTCAATCCTCTCTGGGACGTGAAGCACAAATTACCACTGTTCACCAGAGAAGACAAAAGCAAGAGTTGGTTTGCCGCTGGTTGGTATCGAGTCAAGCAACATCGCAAGTGGAAACTAGTACAGCACCCTAAACTTATTACCTTGGAGCGTTATGCATATCAAGGTCCCTTTCAAACCAAGGAACAAGCGAGTGACAAATCCGTTTAGAGATCAAGAAAAATTTATGCGAGCCTGTGAACAAACTGTTGGTGAGTTCAACGAAGCACAATATCAATTGTATTGCAATCTTATCAGTGAGGAATTCAATGAACTAATAGCCAGTAGAACCAAAGTGGATGATCTCGATGCGTTAATTGACATATTAGTTGTGACAATTGGTGCTATACACAGTCTTGGTGCCGACGCCGAAGGTGCTTGGAAAGAAGTTATGAGTACCAACTTTGCCAAGATTGATAAACAAACAGGTCGGGTACGCAAACGTGAAGACGGCAAGGTACTCAAGCCGGCTGGTTGGACTCCGCCCAACCTAGAACCTTTTGTGTCATGAGTCTACACATCAATAGATTTGTAGACAGCATCAAAGCACATGAATCACGCGGTCAGCGTGATTTCACTATGACCATGCGTGAAGCCAAGGACTTGCATAGTGATATTACAAAACTATTACTGACTTTGGAAACTTTACATACTCGTAATGTCCAGCCAAAACAAGAAACAATTACGGTAGAATTGAGCGGTGGTAGTTTCAAAACCACGTAGTTTTTGAGATAAATAAACTACGGAGATAATGATGTCGAGACCCAAACCAAATGTGTTGATAGAACACACTGACAAAGCAACTTACAAGACCGAACAAGTGTTGGCCTCCGAAGGAGTGTGGGCAGTATTTTTTGATTTTAAGCCAATTAATCTCAAAACTTCCAACATGCTCACACAATATCCGGGACCTAAATACAAGAAGGTCTCATTCTCCAATCCCGGCCATGCCAAGAATTTGGCCCGTAAACTCAACACACAATTCAAGACCGACAAATTCACAGTCGTACTCTTGACGCAGGGGGCGCAAGTATACCCCGATGCCCGATAAACAACAACTCACTCAACAACTGTTAAATCAACTGCCGGCGGATGAACGGCTTGGTTTAGAATTGGCGCTCAAATCATGGTGGCAAGATCCGCGTGATGATGGCGGATTGAGATTGAGCATATCTGGTTATGATGCTTTTAAATTTTTGTCAATTGAACAATATGAGTTTGATTTTACAAAAGTGTTGAGTCCCAGTTTACTCATGACCTTGAACCGAAAACTGGATTGTCCCTACTATCTCAAGGTTGGCAAGACTCCCAAACTAATCATATTCGGAAGTCAACAGGCTATCATGTACGCCATGTATGGCGACTTGGGAAAGTTTTTACGCTATTTGGACCGTACATAAAATGTAACCCAAAGTATTACTTTTGTAACCCGCAAAAAGTAGTATTTTTGTAGTAGTCGATTTCGGTTGACCAAAAAAGCAATTTCGGTTATAATACATGTATGGAACTTAAAAAGCAATCACGCAAAAAACGAGTGGATCGTACCCACATTGTTTACTTCATCCAAATTGGTTTGGAGTACTACATTGGTGTTACAGCAAAAACTCAACGCACAATCACCATGAGTCTGCGCTCACGCATCAACAAGCACATTTATCGCTCACGCACAGAAGACAAATCTTGGCGTCTGTACGAAGCAATTCGTGCCGCTGGTGAGTCGGCTGTTAACTTTGGAATCATCGACACGTTACGTGGCAAGACTGAAGCACACACACTCGAGCGTGAACTAATACGAAAGTACACACCTGCTCTCAACACCGATGTGCGTGTCAAAGCGGTTGACCGATAATTACCGATTTGCTATAATACTTGTATAGAAACTAAAGAGGAGCCAGAAATGATTGCACTTGACAACATTGAATCTATTCACAACACCGCAGTGTCAGCCGCACAGACAGCCGAAGCAGACTTTCGTGCCCGGCATGGCGAGCCTGGCTACTGTGGTTTTGCCTGGGTCACTGTGCCCGAAAAGGCTAGTACCAAATTGGGTCGTGCGCTGAAGGCTGTGGGCTTTACCAAAGCATACGGTGGCGGACTCCAACTTTGGAATCCTGGTGGTTCGTATACACAAAGCATGGACATCAAAGAAACAGGTGCTCAAGCCTACGCTGATGTCTTGAAGAAATTTGGTATCACCGCATACATGGGCTCAAGAGCAGACTAAGGAAAAATCACATGAGACTATCACCACTTGACCAGCGTATGAATGCAGACATTGATGCGCTGATTGCCAAACTAGAAGCGGCTAAGACCTCACGCACATACCTTCAACGTGCCAGCCTTGTGGGCCGGGTTGCCGAACAGTGCCAAAGTTATGAATTTTATTGGGAAGATAGACTGTACAGTCTAATGGATTGAATGTATAATGTAATAAGCAAAAATAATCTGCCACTCAATGGGTTTGCAACTCTAGAGGAAGCAATGATCTTTGCCAAAACTGTTGGGGTATTTGTAACCATCAAAGGTCCGGACTTTGAAGTGTGCGGTGTGTTTGGTGTTGACAGTGTCAAGGACGGCCGGTGTCCAGACGGTGTTGCATATGATTGGAACAAGGCGTCACGCATTGGCGCACCTAAGAGGGTAAGAGTATGAACGAACGAATTCGAGAACTAATGGGCAAAACCCTAGATGACAAATTCAGTCACACCTGGAATACTATGTCGTATGAAGGCCT
>NZ_JBBAKG010000059.1:0-11754 GCF_040403615.1 Haliscomenobacter sp.
GCTTCGATTTGCAAGCGCCGTTTGATGTTGATTTTTCCATCTTCCTGTTGAACACTCATTTGGAATTTCCCATAAGGGCCTTCCAAAATCTTATCTGTAAACGGGAGACTTTCCACTTTATAACCAGCGGGCAAGACAAAGCTAAGGAGAGATTCCTTTACGTAAGCTTTGCGATTGACGACTCGCTGTTGGCGATCATCGGCCTTGGCAGGTGCTTTGGTCATGGGATTGAGTGGATTAAAAGGTATGAACCAGCGCTTGCCAGAACGACTGCCCATTCTACTCAATTCGGCTTTAAACGCCAAGCTAGCGGTAGCCTTTTCAGCAGCACAATTCAATTGCAAGCTATCGAGCGACAGCAAAGGCAGGTTTAGTTTTTCTTCCAACCACTTCTTGCGGTCTGTAGCTTCCAATTGATATTTGAGCAAGCGATAAATTTCGTGGTTGGCACCAGAAAATTCGGCTTGGGCTGTGTTGAAAATTTTGCCTTCTGGACTAATGTTGAAACTGACTTTCCAGTCTTCGTGGTTTTCATCGATACCCAACGCGGGTGTTCGCACCAATTGTCCACCCTCATTTGTGATCAACATCACCTGTCGATTGGCATTGCTTTCGCCCAGGTAATTGATGGGATAATCGGTAGAGGTACATTCCAGCCAGGTTTTTTCAGCGGGCACGTATAAAACGACGTGGTTGAATCCGGGGTCGCTGGCAAATTGATCATCCAATGGTCGAGGTACCTCATCAGTATTTTGAATGGCGACCGGATAAGCCTTGATATTGACGTAGTTGAGCAGCGCTTTCATAAAATTGGTCAGCGCCTTGCAGTCGCCGTATTTGTTGCGGTACACATAATCTGCTGAAAAAGGCTGCCAACCACCAATGCCCAATTGCACACTTACGTAGCGCATTTTGCCCTGCATAAAACGGTACAAACGTTCAATTTTCTCGGGATTGGTGCGGCTTCCTGTAAGCACAGCATCGAGTTCAGATTTTAGTTCGATGGGCAATTCATCGCGTCCTTGGTACAATTTGGCCATAAATCCGCCAAATTCTTTCCAATTGCTCATGCTTCCTGCATAATTGGCAATCACAAAGGAGCTGCATGCCAATTGAATTTGAGGTAAAACTTGACTTTGATGCGGGGCATATGCCTCTTCTTTGATGGCCTTCAGATGCCGAACCTTCCAAGTAAACTGCTGAAAACCGTCTTTGCTGGTACCGATGTCGGGTTTCAATTGTAGATTGACACTGCGGTAGTGCAATTGCAGCGACAAGGGGGTTTCCACCATCAATTCGCCGTATTGTACGGCCGTGCCGTATTGTTGGATTTCCCAATCAGGAAGTAGCGCCAAAGGCAATCCTTTCAGTTTTTGCTCGTATTCCCATTCTATGGTAAAAGGATAATCGCTGTACTCTATGGTCAATCCTTTGATGCGATCGTCCTGATAGATGGTACTTTCGTCACTTCGGGCGAAATCATCAAACTCTTCTTTTTTGATTTTGCGCACCAAAATGCCGTTTTTGTCGTAGAGATTGGCCTTAAGTTGGGCTACTGGCGTTTCCCCATCGTATTCTACGTAAACCGTATTGGAGTGGCTGTTTTTGTTCAAAACAGTGACCACTTTGCGATAAGTATACATGCCCTCGGAAGCAGAATAGAGTCGGATTTTAATTTTTTCTTCCTGTACGATCTCCTTGGCATTGTGCACTAAAGAATCGATAATTTTGGGGGCAAGATCAATTTGAGCCTTGGAAAAACTGGGCCAACTGTAGCACAAAACCAGGGTCAATAAGTTGAAGATATATTTTGTACGCATGGTTTAGATTTTTTTCAGGACCAATTGTTCCTGTTGTTTTTCAATAATCAGGTCAAAAAACTTCTTGATGGCGGAATACTCTTCCGGTTCAAAATGCACCTGGTTGAGTAAAATGGTGCTGTTGATCTGCAACATGTTTTTGACCCCAGCTGTTTTATTCACCAAAAAGGTAAACTTGCCCCCATTATTGGGTAGAACCAGGATAGCCTGCTGTGGCATTTGTTCAATGGTGTATCCTTCTGGATAGTACAAGTTGAGAATATAACGGTGCGACATGGGATAAGCCAGATCGACCGGATATTCTCGGATGGTTTGTTTGAAGGGATTTTCCTCAAAAGCCGGATGAACCACTGGATTAAAATAGATAAAATCACCGTTGACTGTTCCTCCTTCAGGAATGGTGATTTTGGCGTTGTAAGACAATGGCTTGTAAATATCATCCAGATTTTTGATCGCCACTGAATCGTATTCGATACTTGCTACCGTGGCTGATACCTCTTCATCGTTTTCTTCAGATTCATCCACCGCTGCTCCCGTTTCCGTTTTTTTGGTCAGTTCTTCGCGAATTTCCAGCGCGGTATACCCTTCGTAGGAAGAAACTAATTTTCCGCTCGCTTTGCCTTCTTCATTCAGTGCAATATTGTACATCCGGATTGTAGTAGCTTTGCTTGGAGTGATTTCGATCCATTCAGGATGCAGGGGGTCTACCAACCAGCCTTTGTCGTTGAGTGCATTTACAGCGGGAAGTCCCATTGGTCGATTGGGATCAGTAGCATCCAGCAGGTAGGTTTTGTCTTTGACTTTTACGTGCGCCAAGACACAATTGAACTGATCCAGAATGGGGTACAGCTCAATTGGTTTTCCGTGACCGCGGGTGCTAACCAGAAGAGGCCTGGCATCAAATCCAAACGCCTTAAGTAGTGCGATCAAGGTTAGATTCAGGGCAGCAACGTCTCCTTTTTTGAGTTCAAAACTTTTGTTCAACGATTCGCTGGCATACTTACCATAGGTACCATCCCATTTGTAGTTGTCCAAAATGAAATGATAAATGGCCTTTATTTTATCTTCAGGCAAAGTTACAGCGGCTACCAGCGGAGCCACTTTATCGTAAACATCGTTATAATTAGCCCGACGGTCGATGCGTTTACCGAATGATTCGGAGTCCATTAGTTCTTTAGCAACAGTAGCCCAGTCGCTGAGATGGGGTTTTCGCTGTCCGTTTTCGACAATGCCACTGAGCTGAAATGTAGCATGCCCAAGATAATCCCGCATTGTCGTGATAAAAGATTCCCGTTTTAAGCCCGGTGCATTTTGCATGGCCAGTATATATTTTCTGATGCGTACAGTGTTTCTACCTACAATCGCGTTGCTTTCAAAGGATTGCTCATTCCGATCAAGTGGACGGCCTCGGGTCAGGATAATAAATTCCAAAAACTCAGGTATATTTAGGGTGTACTCACTCAGGCGTACAGGAATAGCCTCCTGAAAATACCAATCACTCAGGTTAACCCAGTCTTTGGTGCGGATGTTGTAGGTATATTCGATGATGCTCCCCTCTTTGATTTCGGGGAAGGTAAATTTTGCAGTGGTCCAGCCCTCACCGGTTTTTTCCTCAAAAAAATCCTTTTTTTCAATGCTGCGTTTGGTTCCGTCAGGGTTGAAAATTTGTGCTTTCAGTTGCAGTAAGTCCTGGTAATGGTCTTTGGAATAGTACGGAATTTCGATGTTGCCTTCTTCAAATCCGGTACGTTTTAAGATTTTGATCCGCCGGTGAACGAGTAAGTCGGTCTGTTGCCCCGGAGATCTAAGATCGTAACTCAAATCACCTAAATCGGCCAGAACCAAAGCAGCGGCACTGGTATCGAGTGGGTAAGTTGTCATCTTCAAATCTTCTTCCGGAATTTTTCCCCATTTGATTGGTTCTTGAGAAAAGAGAAAAACAGAGAAAAGCATGGCTATACAGCCAATTGTCAGCATTTTAAAGTTCATGGTAGGTTATAATTTATTGATAAAAAAACAAATATTTCGACTATTTAATTCCTTTTTCTGACTAAGATTCAACACAAAAGTAACGGCATGGTCAGGAAAAATATTTTGCGTTTAACAACAATTAAACGTTTCTCAAGATAAAAATTAAGATTCCGAGTCATCTATTGAAATGCCATAGCAGTCAATTGATCTGCCTCTTTCGCAGAGTATCCCAAAAGTTGCTTGTCTAACTTCCTTGTTGAGGTGTATTTATTTGTACTTTTGAACAGGAAATATAGAAACGCAACTACAATGCAAACCTTTATCCAACGTCGGCGGGTCTTTTTGATTCACTTGTGCTTTTGGTGTATTTATTTTTTGATGTTTTGCTATCAAATCCGCGACCACCGGGGGGTTCACGATTCCTGGTTTGACGTTGTACTCAATGCAGTATTGCAGGTGACCTTTTTAATGTCCGTGGCCTATTCCAACTACTTGTACTACTTGCCCCGCTTCTTGAAACACCAACAATGGTGGCGATTCACTTTGGAGTTTTTGGTTACGGTAGTCATTGCCACCTGGATTTTTTTGATTCTCAAGCGTTACCTCATCGATGGTTACACCTATAAAGTTGATTTTGCTTACTCTGCTCGTTTTGCGATAACGGTATCCATGTCGGCCATCTTTATTGCCTCGTTTATTGCCATGCTCAAGTTTTTGGAAGACTGGTTTCAGCTAGAAGCCAGTCGGCAAGAGATGATCAATGAAAAGCTTAGTGCAGAATTGCGGTTTCTTAAGGCACAGATCAATCCGCATTTTTTGTTCAATACCCTCAACAACCTGTATTACCTGGCCTATACCCAATCTCCCAATACCACTGAAGTAATTGCCAAACTCTCGCAGATGATGCGCTACATGATCTACGATTCGAACCACTCTAAAGTACCCATGAACAAGGAGTTGGAATACATGCAAAATTACATCAGCCTGGAGAATTTGCGCCTGAATGAACAAATTCCGATTAAATTTGAGATAGAAGGCAGCCCAGAGCAGGTCTTCATTACGCCGCTTATCTTAATTACTTTTCTGGAAAATGCCTTCAAACATGGAGTGGGCAACAACAATTCTAATGCCTGGGTGAACATCAGCATCAAGATAGGTAAAAACACCTGTATCTACACTGTTGAAAACAGCAAATTCATCAGTCAAAAGGAAGGTGAAAAATCGGGGATTGGCCTGCAAAATGTGCGGCGGCGCTTGGAATTGAGTTATCCAGAACACTATACTTTGGTGGAAGAAGATCGGGGAGATTCGTATTATGTTGAACTCAAACTCAATTTGCAATGAATAACCTGAGTTGCTTGATTGTAGATGACGAACCCCTGGCGAGGAGGTTATTGAGTGATTATGTACAAAAAGTACCTTACCTCAACTTATTGCGCACCTGTTCAGACCCCATGGAAGCGCTGGATTTCTTGCGCGAAAATCCGGTTGATCTGTTGTTTTTAGACATTCAGATGCCTGAAATCACCGGATTAACCTTGTTGAAAATATTAACCAACAAACCCTTGGTCATCCTTACCACTGCTTATTCTGAGTATGCGTTGGAAAGTTACGAACTGGATGTGGTTGATTATTTGCTCAAACCCATTACTCTAGAGCGTTTTTTGAAGGCCATGGAAAAAATCAACCAACGCCTGCAAGGTTCATCAAGCACAATTCCTGCTCAGGAACCAGAACCAATTCCTGCCAGTCCTGAAACCATTCCAACTTACATTTTTGTGAAAGATGGCACCAAATTGGTGAAGATTAAATTGAGTGAAATCATGTACGTAGAAGGGATGAAAGACTACGTAGCCATCCATACTCCTACCCAACGCATTGTCACGTTACAACGCTTAAAAACACTGGAAGAACAGCTCCCGGAAGGTCAATTTATTCGGATTCACAACTCTTACATCGTTGCATTGGATTGGTTGGATTCCATCCACAAGGAAAAGGTAAAGGTGGGTGCAGCATTATTGCCCATCAGCGATTCTTACCGCAAGGCGTTTAAGGATTTTATTGAAAAGAACCACATCAAGATGGATTGATTTGATTCATTTACAATTCTTCATCATTTAGTAACGCAGAAAAATTTGAATTTGTAACGTAAGCAGAATGCGAATTCATTCAAAACTAATTCGTATGTTTGCGACATACAACATAAGTCAAAAATGATGCACGCCAAAACTGCTGAATTTAATCCTGACCTACAAGAGTTAGCGCTTTCTGCCAAGCTCCTCTCCCACCCTGCGCGCATTGCGATCATTAAGCTATTGGCTGCGCAAAAAAGTTGCATTTCGGGTGACATTGCCAATGAATTGCCGCTGAGTCGGGCTACCGTTTGTCAGCATTTGCAGGAACTAAAAAATGCGGGTTTGATTAAGGGAGAGATCAGTGGTCTCAACGTGAATTATTGCCTTAATGTGGAGAAGTGGAGGATCATCAAAGCCCAATTTGAAGGATTGTTTTCGCTGACTATTCATGACATCAATTGTAATTGTTAAATATCCAACCTTATGAAAATTGCACTGTTCAGTGACATTCACGCCAATTTACCCGCTTTGCAAGCGGTATTGGCGGATATTGACAGCCGAAACCCAGATCTGATTTATTGTTTGGGCGACTTGGTAGGCTATGCGCCTTACCCCAACGAGGTGATTCAGGTGATCCGGCAGCGAAAAATTCCCACCATCGCAGGAAATTATGATGAAGGCATTGGTCTGACCTCGGACAACTGTGGCTGTGCCTACAAAGAACCGATTGACAAAAGCCACGGTGCCATTTCGATCGCTTACACCAACTCAATCATTCAGCCTGAAGCGCGTGCTTTTTTGAAGGAATTGCCCCGGCATTTTGCCCTGGATTTTGAGTTCAATGGAGAAAAATTTCGCTTGTTGTTGGTACATGGCAGTCCACGCAAAATCAACGAATACTTGTTTGAAGACCGGGACGAAAAGAGCCTCCTGCGTATAATGGAGCAGGCGCAAGCCAACATCATGGCTTTTGGGCATACCCACAAACCATATCACCGCATTTTGGGCAATGAAGACAGCAACACTTTCCGCCATGCCATCAACATTGGGTCCGTAGGCAAACCAAAGGATGGTGACGTACGGGCCTGTTACGTCATCTTGGAAATCACTCCCGAAACCTCCATGAGCAAGGTCGATAGCCTGAGCGTGGAATTTGTAAGGGTGCACTACGATGTGGAAAGCATCGCCAGCGCTGTAGAAGCCAGTCCGTTGCCCAATGAATACGCGGATATGTTGAGGAAAGCATACTAAATTCTAAAAAAACAACATGAAAATTTCAGAATTCAAAACACACTTAGCCAGCCTCAATTCGATTGGCTTCAAGTTGCCAAATGGTGAATGCGTACCCCTACATTTTCATATCACCGAGGTAGGGCGCACGACCAAGCATTTTATTGATTGTGGTGGCGATGTTCACGAAGAAAAATCAGCAAACCTGCAAATATGGGTAGCCGATGATACAGAGCACCGTTTAGCACCGCGTAATCTGTTGAACATCCTTGATCAATCCAATAAGGTATTGAATGATGAGGATTTAGAAATCGAAGTGGAATATCAAACCGAAACCATCGGAAAATATGGTTTGAGTATTGATGAAGATGCTTTCGTACTCGTTGCGAAGGAAACCGATTGCCTGGCAAAAATCAAGTGCAATATCCCTCAGTCAAAACCTAAAATCAAGTTTTCCGAATTGACCGTAGCCGCTCAGGGTACTTGTACTCCTGGCGGCGGTTGTTGTTAAAAAATCTAAACAGATGTCACACAAAAACGTCCTTGTCCTTTGCACAGGCAATTCTTGCCGCAGCCAAATTGCCCACGGGTATTTGGAACATTTCACAGATCCAGAAAAAGTAAAGGTGTATAGCGCCGGAGTTGAAACCCACGGCGTCAATCCCCGCGCCATCGCTACCATGCATGAAGATGGCATCGACATCAGCCAGCACACCTCCAACAATGTCAATGAATACCTGGATGTAGACTTCGACTACGTGATTACGGTATGCGACAATGCAAATGAGCGTTGCCCCATTTTCCCGGGCAAAGCGCAGAAGTTTCACCATAATTTTCCTGACCCGGCCAAGGCAAAGGGTACGGAAGAGGAAATCATGCAGCAGTTTCGGGAGGTGCGTGGAATGATCAAGGTGTATTTCGGCGATTTCGCGAAGGAGTACCTCCAATAATGGCAAATTTTAACGCAGCTTCGCTGCTTGTTTTATGCATGAACGACATTAATGGGAGAACGGATGACCCGGATTTGAGCGGATTAAAACGGATTTATTGTCGGGTAGTATAAAATCCGTTCTGATCGGTTCAGATCTGTGTCATCCGTTTTCCTATTGTTGTCGCTTTGGCAATTATGAAGCCAACCTTAATTTTAAACCAGAATATATGTCAGCCAACGACTGTGCGCCAGCGCATGAACGCAAAAAATTAAGTTTCCTTGATCAGTACCTCACCCTTTGGATCTTTCTGGCCATGGGCATCGGGGTAGGTATCGGTTACTTTTTTCCATCATCTGCCAACTTCATCAACTCATTTTCCTCTGGAACCACCAATATTCCCTTGGCAATCGGTTTGATTTTGATGATGTACCCACCTCTGGCAAAAGTAAAATATGAGCAAATGGGCAAGGTATTCCGCAACACCAAAATTTTGGCCGCGTCTTTGCTTTTAAACTGGGTGATCGGCCCTATCTTAATGTTTTTCTTGGCCATTATTTTTCTTCGAGATCAACCAGCATACATGATTGGACTGATCCTGATCGGTTTGGCGCGTTGCATCGCCATGGTGATTGTGTGGAACGAACTGGCCGAAGGCAACCGCGAGTACGCTGCGGGCTTGGTAGCCTTGAACAGCATTTTTCAAGTGTTGCTGTACAGTGTTTACGCCTATTTTTTCATCACCATTTTGCCCCCGTTCTTTGGGATGAAAGGGTTGGAGGTCAACATCACCATTGGGCAAATTGCGCAAAGTGTGGCCATCTACCTGGGTATTCCGTTTGCCACAGGAGTAATCAGCCGCTATACCCTGATTAGCATCAAAGGGGAAGAATGGTTTCAAAACAAATTTATACCCTTTATTTCTCCCATTACTTTGATTGCCCTGTTGTTTACCATTGTGGTGATGTTCAGTTTGAAAGGAGAATTGATTGTACAAATCCCACTTGATGTATTGCGCATTGCGCTGCCCTTGGTGATTTACTTTGCCATCATGTTTCTGGTTAGTTTCCTGATTGGCAAAGCCTTTGGCGCCGATTATTCCAAAAGCGCTTCGATTGCTTTTACTGCCGCAGGCAACAATTTTGAATTGGCCATAGCGGTAGCCATTGGGGTATTTGGCATCAATAGTGGAGAAGCTTTTGTAGGGGTGATTGGCCCACTCGTAGAAGTACCAGCACTGATTGCGCTGGTAAATGTGGCATTTTGGTTGCGAAAACGGTATTACGTCGCTGAATCATAAAATTAACATTGCAGTTTTAGTAATAAACATTTAAAATACTAACAAACAATACATTAAAAATAATTTTCAAAAAGAGGAACCAAAAACTTGTTTTCAATGTTAATTTAATGTAAATTAATATTTACTTAAATGTTACTTTTACATGCTTGGAGATCCAATTCCGAGTGCAATGAAAACAACAAACATGAAAATAATCAGAAAAATGGCGGTCTTTTGGATCGTATGGTTTGCTTTTGGTGCTTTACAAAGTCAAACCAAAGCGGCTTACCTGGTATCCGATCAAAACAATGCAACCATTGGGAAACCTCAGACTGCAACCAATGCAAATCTTATCCCTTTTGAAAAAGCGGGCAATCTACTGCTGGTCAAAGCAGAAATAGACTCCAAAGCAGGCTCATTCATTTTAGATACGGGCGCGCCTACTTTGGTCATCAATTTTGCGAGTCAGCGCAACACCGTTCATGCAAAAGGTATTACAGGCGCTTTGATGGTGAATGATACGTTCATCCGGCAGTTTCGGTGGAACAACGTGGAGTGGAAAAATGTCAGTGGGTTAAATGTTGACATGCAACACTTCGAAGCATCCTCCAATCAGGGGATTCAAGGGTTGATTGGGTACGAAATTTTAAAGAATTATGAAGTTGTGGTTGATCCATCCCAACAAACCATTCAACTGCTGAGCAATCGCAAGGAATTGCCTTACGAACCCAGCAAGGTTGTGGCCACAACTTACATGTATCAACAGGATCATCTTCCCGTAATTGAAGTGGAAATCAACGGAAAAAGAGTGCTGCTTGGCATAGATACTGGTGCAGAGGTTAATTTTCTGGATCAAAAGCTTTTAGAAAATGGAACACTGATTGGCAGTGAGCCAGTAGGTTGGAGCACCATAAACGGCCTGGATCAGTTTGAAAAACGAGAGCCAAAACTAAGATTGAAATACCTCAGCATTGGTGGCATCGTCCTACAAAATCAAACTTTTGTCATTTCAAATCTTGACCACCTCTTCCCCAATAAGGAGGGACTTAAAATACACGGCATAATTGGAGCGGCGTTTCTGAATCAATTTCGTTACAGCATCAATTACCGCAAAGCCGTTTTTTCAATCATCAATTTTCTATAAATAAGCAGCGGCGCTCAGAAATCTGAGCGCCGCTGGCCAATCTATATTTTCAAAGGGAAAACCCCGAAAATGATCTGACTAAAACATACAATTATTCAACTACGAAACGCTGTGCGTTGTCGTTGAATTTGATGATGTAGATGCCTCTCGCCAAATTTTTCAAGTCAGCGTGGTCAACTTCAACACCGTAGCTGATCAAACGGCCATTCAGGTCGAAGATGCCATAAGCAGGTACTATACGGCCAAAGTTCAATGTACTGTTTGCTGAAACAGGGTTTGGGTAAACCGGGTGAGCAGCAGCAAGCGCACGAGAAATTTCACGCAGTGAAGTTACCAAAGCCCTCAAAATCGGGTTATCCAGGAAGTTGGCACCAGACAAAGCAGGAGAACCAGCCACCGGCTTGAAGTCAGGCGTAGTTGAGGAAGCCAATGGGTTGATCAAAAGCGTGCCTGTTGTGAAAGCAACTGGGTTGATGTTATTGGCCAATGGACCAGATTGACGAGCCCAATCATTCAACGCAGCCAATTTAGCAGCGGAACCTCTAGCTCTGGCTACTTCCAGCAAGCTGTTTGAAGTAGAGTCAGCAGGAGCTTGAGCAGCAGCAGTATTGACGATCAGGTTGTTCGTAAAGAAGGTCTGGTGCGTCTTCTGATCTACCGGAGTTTTAGGGTTAACCAAAGCCAATGCGGCAGGGAAGTTGGTATTCCGAATAGTGCTGTCGCCGTCGATCATCAAGAAGTTGCGGTAACCCATGAAGATGCTGTTCACAATACGCAAAGCAGAGTTGCGACGGATGCGTGCACCACGACGGAAAGCAGCTCTGGTTCTGGCATTCATTTGAGAATAGGTAGCACCTACTGGAACTGGACCAACCATGGTATAGTTGGAAAACACAGCAGTAGTGATTGGCTTCACGTTGGCAGTACCAAGCGCTTCGTTGTCACTTTCAAAACCTTCAGAAGTAGAAGCGCCTGAAAGAGCGTTGTAAGTACCATCAAAATAAGCAGTGTCACGTACAGCAATACCGAACTGGTTCAAGCCGCTGTAACCGTTGTCTGTATCGAAATCGTCATCTGTACCTTTGAAGGCAATCAGGTTTTTGCTGTTCACTGCACCACCAAACCACTCGAAAGAGTCGTCGTTGGAGAAAGAAACCTGAATGTTGTTTACTTCAGTACCAGCACCAACTGCACCAAAAGTCAAACCGTTGATTTCCCGGTTGATTTCGAAGGCCAAACCACCGAATTCCAAACGGAGGTAACGCAAGATACCAGAGTTGTCATTATTGTCATTGCCACCGATGAA
>NZ_JBBAKG010000059.1:11854-19770 GCF_040403615.1 Haliscomenobacter sp.
ATTCAGGTCAGCCAAAGCACGGATCACGGTTCCAGCAGGGATAACCAGTTTACCGCCGCTTTTTACAACTACAAAGCCTTTCAACAGATAAGTTTGATCAGCGCTCAAAGTTACCGTGTTGGTGATTACTTTTTCACCACGGATCGGCAAAGACGCAACCATACCGTTCAACGTAGTAGTATCAGTTGGAGCAGGGTAAGCAGTAGTTTTTGGGTTCCAATTGGTCCAACCTTTGGTCCAATCTTTTGCCGCATCACCAGAAAGAGCACCAACATAACTGGTGGGCTCGAATTTGAAATTGGATTGTGCCGCCAGAAATGACGCGCTGCAAGCAGCCAACACAATCATTAAAATTTGTAGATTCTTCTTCATTATGTTCGGTTTTAAACTTAGATTAAAAGTTGTAACTCAACGTCAGCGAAGTAGTGTAACCGTTGGTAAATTTGAACATAGTCCGATCTCCTTCGGAAAACTTCTTGTCAGCGTCAGTATCTTGATAATACACGAGGTCTTTCCGCAACAAATCACCTACAGTCAATTTTACATTGAGTTTTCCGATGTTCTTACCAACCTGCAAGTCGATTACTGATCGTGGTTGCTCAAAAATGTCCTGACGCGTATCTCCAAAATTAGGATCTACACCAACGTAAGCGATCCGGCGACCTACCCGGTTGAATACCGCACTGGCAAACCAACCATTGGATTGGCTTTCGTATTGCAATCCTACGTTGATGACATAGGGTGATTGGCCTTGCAAAGGACGATCCTGTTTGGCCAAAGATCCTTCATCAAAACTCAGTTGGGATTTGATCAATGCCAGGTTGGAAAAGAAAACGGTGCTGGCCAAAAAGCCACTTTCCTTATTTCCGCCCAAAAATGCCAGGTTTCTTCTCACTTCAAACTCCAAACCGTATACATTGGCTGATTTTTCGTTCTCGTAAGTGAAGGTGGTGAAGGGTTGAGTAATGTCGATGCTCAACTCAATCGGGTTTTGAATGGTCTTGTAAAAACCACCTACCGAAATCACCTGGGTGCCGGAAGGATAAAGTTCAAAACGCAGGTCGTAGTTGTTTAATTTAGCAATCTGAAGGGTTTTGTTCCCCTTTATTTCCGCGTTACGGTCAAATACAAAGAAAGCAAAAGGTGCCAATTCGCGGAATTCAGGACGGTTCACTGAGCCGTAATAAGCAGCACGGATATTGGCCTTCTCACTCAATGAATAGGACAGGTTGACGGAAGGCAGCAAAACGCCTTGCTTGATGCGCGAAACCTCAGTGTTTACTTTTTGGTTGCGTACATTGATGTCCACGTTTTCATAACGCAAACCGTATACCGCTCTCAATTTATCCGCAAATTTTTGATCGGCCATCCCATAAAAAGCGGTCAGGGTAGACTTTCCAGAATAGAAAGCTAGATCGTTGGACGTTTTTTCCAGTAAATACAATTTGGTTCCACCAATGCTGCTTTGCCCCAAATCCAAAGCTGGATCTTGTGTATTTGACAAAGAGCCACCGTTGTACACAAAGTTCCGGCTGGTGAAATCGCGTTCCCGATTTTGAATAAAGAACCCAGCTTTGAGTTCTGTTTTTGTACTGGACTTCGCTTTCAATTGCTTGGCCAGTTCGAAAGTTCCTCCATTGAGGTTTTCTTTCAGGTCAGAATAAAAACGCCCTGAACTGGAGTTAAAGAAGTCACCCAATGAAACGCTGTAGTTATTGGGTTCAGAAGCTGGATCAGTGTTGGCATAATTGACAATGCGGTAATCAGGTACTTTTCTACGGATAGAAGAATAGTACACAGAGGCGTTCATGGTCAGGTCATTGTCTCCAAATACATGCTTGAATGAAAGAATCGAGTTGCTAAGTCTATTGGTGTTGATCAGGTTGGCATAGTTGCGCACCAGTACGTTGTCACTGATGTTGCTGATCCCGGTACGGCGGATGGAATTGTTGTCCGTATTGGTATTCAGCAGGTTGCGGAAATTGATTTGAGTTTTCCCAGCTACGTAGTTCACGTTCAACAAGCCGCCAGAACTGAAGTTTTGTTGATAAATTTTGTCATTAAAATTAGATACCTGACCTGCTCCGTCGAAAGTATTGATCGTGCCTTCGCTAAACTTCGCCGTATTGGCATAGTTCAATGCAAAAATCACCCCAAGTTTGCTGGTAGGAGACAAACGAATCGGGAAGCCCAAAGAATAGGCGATGCGACTGTTGGGACTAGCAGAAACGGTTTCGTTAGACCAGTCGTTGTTGAAGTTCTGCGTAATGTCCGCAAATTTTTGCTTTTCAGCTGCACTTGGGAAAAGTGAACTTGATTTAAGACCGTTTTCCGGGAAACTCGGCACATCGCGCTTGCTGCTCGGAAAGTTCAGACTTTCACCTGAATAGCGCTTAAATTGCAAGAAGTCTTTGAAAGTGGTAATAGAATGCGTTTGCCCACCAATTGAGATGTTCTGCGTAAATTCGGTTGGTACGGCTTTGGTGTTGATTTTGATGATGCCCCCACCAAAGTCACCAATTAAATCTGGAGTACCTGCCTTGATGATCTGCAGGTTGTCCAGCAAGCTGGCAGGAACCACGTCAAACGCAAAGGCCTTACGGTCAGATTCGGTGGAAGGCAACAAGGCGCCATCCAGGTATCCTGCGTTGTAACGGTCGTTCATCCCGCGGATGATGGCGAATTTACCCTCCTGGATAGAGGCTCCAGTTACCCGCTTCAATACATCTGAGGTAGTGCGGTCAGGCGTTTTGCGGATCGCATCCGCAGAAATCCCGTCAGAAACCTGCGCAAGGTTTTTGCGTTCGGTCAACAAAGCCAATGCACTGGATTTTTGCACAGTGGCAACGATAACCACTTCTTGCAAGGCATTCACTTCTTCGGCCATTACCACGCTCAGGTTGGTAACTTCGCCAGATTTTACCTCCACCTGAATTTTTTGGTTTTGGTAAGAAACGTAGCTGCATACCAAAACATAAGATCCAGGATTTACCTCAAAGGTGAAATTTCCTTCGATATCGGTAGCTGTACCGCTGTCGGTTCCTTCTACCTGAATGGTGGCACCAATCAGTGCCTCGCCATTTGATTTGTCAATGATTTTTCCAGCAATTGTTCCAGGCTTAGTTTGAGCAGCTAGCCCCATGAAAAAACCTAAACCAAGGACTAAAGCGACTGTGTAAATTGCTTTTTGAAAAGAAAGACTGTAGATGTACTTCATGAAGTTGATTTTTAAATGGAACAGAACACCAAGACGTTTAAAAGAAGTTGATTGCACCATGAAAAAAGAAATATGAAAGAAATGTAACATTAGTGAGTTAGATCGTGGTGTTTGCTGCTCAATCATGTGGAGCTGTTGATTTTTTCCAAATGCAAAGAAAGGCATTCATTGTGTCGTAAAAGCTCAATTCCGATTAAGTTTGGTTTAAGTTTGTGTAAACGACATGTAAACAATTTGCAAATTAAGTATGAACAAACCGCAAAATTATTTTTTAAGTAATTAATAATCAGTTAATTAAATACAATCACTAAACATTCTTTAACAATACTCAAATTACCAATAGCTTCTTTATCGCTATTTAAATAAAATATTTTTATAATTTAATGGCTTTTTTCAAGCCGAGGTTAAGCAGACTTAAATTTGTTGGAATGAAATTTATCACCAAATAGCCCGCCTTTAGCCAATTGTCGTATCTTTATGACCCGTAACACAACCAGAGCACAGGTAACCATTGTCCAACCTCGAAAATTGTGGATAACTGGTTCTTAATGACTGTTCTCTGATCATTGATAACCGAATATGACTAAGTACATTTTTGTTACGGGCGGTGTAACCTCTTCCTTAGGAAAGGGCATCATCTCAGCCTCATTGGCTAAATTGCTACAAGCAAGGGGCTTTTCTGTAACCATCCAAAAGTTTGATCCATACATTAATGTTGATCCTGGAACCCTCAATCCTTACGAGCATGGAGAATGCTATGTAACCGATGACGGCGCCGAAACGGATCTCGACTTGGGTCATTATGAACGTTTTCTGAACGTACCTACTTCCCAAGCCAATAATGTAACCACTGGCAGGGTTTACCAAACCGTTATCGAAAGGGAACGTCAAGGAGGGTATTTGGGTAAAACCGTTCAGGTCATACCTCATATCACCGATGAAATCAAAACCCGGATCCAGATTCTGGGTACCACCGGTAAATTTGACATCGTGATTACGGAGTTGGGGGGTACAGTGGGCGACATTGAGTCGCTGCCTTACCTCGAATCCTTGCGGCAAATGCGCTGGGAACTGGGCTCCGACAACTGCCTCGTGATCCACCTTACACTCATTCCATACCTGAAAGCAGCCAAAGAATTAAAAACCAAACCGACCCAGCATTCGGTTAAGGAATTGCTCAATATGGGCATCCAGCCCGATATTTTAGTTTGCCGCACCGAGTATCCAATTACGATGGACATTCGCCGCAAGTTGGGCTTGTTTTGCAATGTAGATGTGAATTCGGTCATCGAATCCATTGACGCTGAAACCATCTATGATGTGCCGCTGCTGATGCTCAATGAGCGCCTGGACTCTACAGTATTGACCAAATTGCGCCTTCCCGACCGTCGGGAGCCTGATCTGGCGCGTTGGAAGTCATTTTTAGCCAAACTAAAAAACCCAAAAACCAAAGTAAAAATTGGTTTGGTGGGCAAATACAATGAGCTGCAAGACGCTTACAAATCCATCTATGAGTCCTTTATCCACGCTGGTGCAGCCAACGAAGCCAAGGTAAAGGTCATTCCCATCCATTCTGAAGAATTGGAAGGAGACCCAGAAGAAATTCGGCTAAAACTGGAAGGTTTGCACGGGGTATTGGTTGCACCTGGTTTTGGAGAGCGGGGCATCAATGGAAAAATAGAGTCCATCAAATACGTGCGTGAAAACAACATTCCTTTCTTTGGCATCTGTTTGGGCATGCAATGCGCGGTGGTTGAGTTTGCCAAAAATGTACTTGGTTTGGAAGGTGCAGCCTCTACTGAGGTCAATCCCGATGGCCCTTACCCGGTGATCAATATGATGGAAGACCAAAAAGCCATCACCAGCAAAGGAGGTACGATGCGTCTGGGTGCATTTGAATGTGACCTCAAGCGCAGATCGAAAGCAGCATCGGCCTACGGAACGCTCAAAATTAGTGAGCGCCACCGCCACCGCTACGAGTTCAACAACAAGTACCGCGAGCAAATTGAGCAGGCTGGTTTAGTCGCCACCGGAATCAACCCGGATACGGGATTGGTGGAAATTGTAGAACTTAAGGATCACCCCTGGTTTGTTGGAGTACAATTTCACCCGGAATTAAAAAGTACTGTGGAAAATCCACATCCTCTGTTTGTACATTTCATTAAGGCGGCGGTAGCTTACCATAAGGCGCATGAAAAAAGCAAAGCCACGATTGTTCCCGCTTAACACCCGTAAAAAAGGAACCTTGCTCCTGCATTGGGTTCCTTTTTTTTTGTTGTTTAGTGCCTGGGCTTGGAATTGCCAAAATCCTTTTTTTTGGGACACCGTGCAATTGGCTTCGCGTCAGGCGGGTTGGTATTTTGATCAGAATTTCAAGTATTTGTTACTTCCTGATGTCATCGACAGTGGGCATCCGAGCGGATTTGGGATGTACCTGACCTTGTGCTGGAAATTGTTTGGGCAAACGCTTCTGGTAAGTCACCTGGCCATGTTGCCTTTTATTGGCTTATTCTATGTGGGTCTCCTGCGCATTGGCTCAACTTTGGACGCATTTTGGGGGCGTTTTTTGCCCTTATTGGTAGCTGTTGATCCTGTAATCCTGGGGCAGGTGTCGCTGGTCAGCCCGGATATTGCCTTGATTGCCTTGTTTTTGTGGGGCTTCATTGCGGCGAAATTCAGGTTTGAACTTCGAAACGCGCAATTGATACTCGCCTTTTGCTGCTTGGGATTGGCCATGATAAGTTTGCGCGGCATGATGGCGGTGGTGGTTTTGTACGTTTTTCAGGTAATCATCAACAAAGACCTTCCCTGGAAAAACCTTCGCCAATGGTTGCAATCACTCCTCCCCTATTTGCCATCCGGGCTTTTTGCTGTGTCATTCCTGGTATACCATGCCCAAGCCAAGTCCTGGATCGGTTTTCATGGAGATTCGCCCTGGCAGGAAAGTTTCAAATATGTCACTTTCAATGGGTTAATAAAAAATTGCCTCATATTGCTCTGGCGTTTGCTGGATTATGGGCGTATTTTTATGGTACTGGGCTTTCTTTTTATCTTGGTACAAAAACGGTCTTTTGTCCAAACCAACAAGCCTTACTTGCTGCTTTTTATCCTTGCATTGCTCATTCAAACGCCTCATTTTTTGTTGTTTAAAGGTTTAAATGCGCATCGGTACTTACTTCCGACATTTTTGGCTGGACATTTGTTGTTTTTGTCTTTATTGGCACAGGGTAAGTTCAATGGGGCATTTAAGTCTGCCCTGCTGATTGTAGTTACGATGGGACTGTTCAGTGGCAATTTCTGGATTTACCCGCGCGGCATCGCCCAAGGCTGGGACAGCACCCCCGCTCATTGGGCGCATTTTGGATTGCGGAGTGAACTCATCCAGTACCTCGATCAGCATAAAATTCCATTGGCAGAGGTTGGCACTGTTTTTCCTGAAGTGGGCCCGCTGCATTGGAGAGATTTGCACCACCGTCAGGAGGGTTTCAGTCCGGTCAATTTGAATACCAATCAATATATTTACTATTCCAGTACAATGAATGATTTCACCAATGGACAAAGGGCAATCCTGTGGCAACAATGGACAAAAGTTTTGGTCAGCAAAAGAGCAGGACTAGAAACCATTTTATTCAAAAAACCGGCACAACAGAACCATGAATTTTAGAAAAAAGAACATCCTGGAATTGGAGCGCATCAGCACAGATGAATTTAAAACACAAGCCAAAACCCCATTGATACTGGTCCTCGACAATGTGCGTTCGGCACTCAATGTAGGCTCAGCTTTTCGAACTGCGGATGGTTTTGCCCTTGCCAAAATATACCTGTGTGGCATTACTGCACAGCCTCCTCATAAAGAAATTCTCAAAACTGCCATTGGTGCTACCGAATCGGTAGCTTGGGAATACTGCGAAGACCCTCTAACTGCAATTGAGGCATTGAAAGCAGAAGGTTGGCAAGTGTTGGCCATCGAACAGGCTGAAAACAGTACATCTTTGGATTTGTATGCACCGCTGCCCGGAGCAAAACTAGCCATCGTGTTTGGCAACGAAGTCAGCGGGGTATCGGATGAAGTCATGGAAGTAGTCGATGGCGCTTTGGAGATACCCCAATTTGGCACCAAGCATTCCTTGAATATTGCTGTTTGTGTGGGGATAGTGGTGTGGGATTTGTTTGTGAAGCTTAAAACACAAAAGTACTAAACCCGCCTATACCACACAAAGGAATAAGCAGAGGGATTCTCAGCATCGGCAGAATGATCTTCCCGGTGGCTTTCAGCCCAAAAAGCAGGATCTATTTTTGGAAAAAAAGTATCGCCCTTTACCGTGGCATGCACCTCGGTGATGATGAGTTCATCAGCGAGGTGCATGGTTTGTTTGTAAATTTCAGCACCGCCCAGGATGTTCAATTGGGTTACGCCCATTTTCTCTGCCAATGCAAATGCTTCATCCACTGAATGTGCCAGCGCCACCCCCTCTTTGACTGGATAGTCTGTTTGGCGCGTAACCAGAATGACGTCTTTTCGGTTGCCAAAAACATGCAGTCCCTCTGGCGTTTCGTAGGAATTGCGCCCGGTCAACAAATGCCCGTTTTGGATTTGGGCCATAAAAAAGGCCAGATCGGCAGGCATGTGCCAGGGCAAAGTCTGCTGGTT
Source organism: Haliscomenobacter sp. (assembly GCF_040403615.1). NCBI lineage: Bacteria > Pseudomonadati > Bacteroidota > Saprospiria > Saprospirales > Haliscomenobacteraceae > Haliscomenobacter > Haliscomenobacter sp. Next base: position 19,723 of record NZ_JBBAKG010000059.1, read on the forward strand.
TCCAATGACATCGTTGTCGGATTTTGCGGCGATGATGGTCTTGTGCAT
>NZ_JBBAKG010000059.1:19870-22651 GCF_040403615.1 Haliscomenobacter sp.
GCTGGTTTCCAATGACATCGTTGTCGGATTTTGCGGCGATGATGGTCTTGTGCATAAGCGTAATTTTGGATTCCAAGTTTTCAGTTATTTTTTTGTTGACCCTAATTCTTAAAATACTTCACGGGCGATTTCGTGTTGTAAAAAAAGAACGACCACATATCTGCCTGTTCTTCAATGATTTTCGAAGTAGGTTTTCCTGCGCCGTGACCTGCATCGGTTTCAATGCGAATCAGCACTGGGTTGTCACCCACATGGCTTTTTTGCAATTGTGCGGCAAACTTGAATGAGTGCGCAGGCACTACCCGGTCGTCGTGATCAGCGGTGGTGATCATGGTAGCGGGGTAGACTACTCCAGGCTTGAGGTTGTGCAGCGGAGAATAAGACTTCAGGTATTCGAAGTATTTCGGATCATCGGCTGAGCCATATTCAGGAATCCAACCTTTGCCCACGGTGAATTTATGGTAGCGCAACATGTCCATCACCCCTACTGCCGGGAAAGCTACGGCAAACAAATCGGGGCGTTGGGTCATCGCAGCACCTACCAATAGGCCGCCGTTGGAGCCTCCGGCAATGGCCAGTTTTTCTTTGGAAGTGTAGCCCTCTTTGATCAGGTATTCGCCAGCAGCAATGAAATCGTCAAACACGTTTTGCTTGTTGAGCAACATCCCCGCCTGGTGCCATTTTTCGCCGTATTCTCCACCACCCCGCAGGTTGGGCATGGCGTATACACCTCCGTTTTCCAACAAAATCAAATTGGAAGTACTGAAATAGGGGCTCAAACTGACGTTGAAACCACCGTATCCGTACAAGAAACAGGGATTTTTGCCATCCAGTTTCAGGCCCTTTTTGTGTACCAAAAACATAGACACTTTGGAGCCATCTTTGCTGGGGTAAAAAACCTGCTTTTCTTCGTAATCTTCAGGGTTGAACTTCAGGGGTGTTTTAAAAAACTGCTCTGAATTACCCGACTTCAGATCGTATTTGAAAATCACGTTGGGGTAGATAAAGGAGGTAAAGGAGTAAAAGGTGATCCCATCTTCTTCCTTGCCATAAAAACCGCCAGCGGAACCTACCCCTGGGAGTTTGATTTCTTTCTTGTTTTTCCCATCGTAATCCATTTGATAGTAGCGAGTAGTGGCATTCTGCAAGTAATCGGCAAACAGTTTTTTGCCAACCGTACTCACACTCTGCAACAGGTTTTCAGACTCGGGGATGATTTCTTTCCAGTTTTTTTGCTCCGGTTTCGCGGCGTCAATTTCGATCACCCGGTAATTGGGCGCATCTATATCGGTTTGGGCCAAAAAGTGTCCATTGCCCAGGTGCTGAATGACGCTGCTTTTGTTGCCATACCCCGGAAACAGTGCTTGAAAAGGGCCATCTTTCTCCAGGTCTTTGATGTAAGTCGCAAAACCATCTGTACCCGGAGCGGCATAGAGTACCAGGTATTTGTAATCCTCAGTCACGCCAGCGTTGTGGTAGATGTTGGGATTTTTGCGGTCTTCGTAAATGAGCTTGTCTTGGGATTGATCTTCCCCCAATTTGTGGTAATAAACGGAATGAAATTGGTTGTTGCCGGAGAGTTCCTGGCCTTTTTCGGGTTCGGGGTAGCGGCTGTAAAAAAAGCCGTTTTTGTACCAGGAAGCACCTGAAAATTTCACCCATTTGAGTACGTCGGGCAGTTCTTTTTTGGTGGCAATATCCACTACCCGAATCTCCTGCCAATCTGATCCCGCCTGGTTGCGGGCAATGGCCATGTACTTGTTGCCCGGATCTTCGCCGATCAGCCCAACGGTGATCGTGCCATTTTTGGAGAGTTGATTGGGATCGATGAACACTTCTGGTGCACCAGTCAATCCTTTTTGGATGTAGATCACGGCCTGGTTTTGCAGGCCATCGTTTTTGGAAAAAAAATAATTTTCACCTACCCGGAATGGGGAACCCATCTTAGGGAAATTGTACAGCTCCGTGTAGCGGTCAGCGATGGCTTTGCGGTAAGGAATTTTTTCGAGGTATTCGGTCGTCACCGCGTTTTGGGATTTGACCCATTTTTTTACGTTTTCGGCAGTATCCGCCTCCAGCCAACGGTAGGGATCTGCTACTTTGTTGCCATGATAATCGTCAAAATGCGCAACCGTATCGGTCGTTGGGTAACTTACTTTGATTTTTTCTTCCATAGAAGGTTCTGATTTTTTGGTACCGCAAGCACTCAGCGCCAGTAATAAAATGGCCAGGATGGAAATAGGTTTCATTGTCGAGGTGATTTTTTGAGAAATTTGGTTCTGATGCGCTTCGAAAATAGTATTTTTTGGGTATTCAAAAATGCAAAATCCTTTTAGCAGATCAAATAAAACCTTTGGCTCGCCCAAACTACCCTTTGATCAGTGAATTAATCCGCTTATATTTGTGAATAAAGCCGAGCAAAACAGACCACAATGTGAAACTATACATCAAGTACATGGTCAGTTTGCGCTGCAAAATGGTGGTGAGGGACGAGCTACAAAACCTTGGCCTGAATATGGTTTCTGTTGATTTGGGGATGGTTGAAATTTCTGGAGAAATGACTCCTGCTCAGCGGGAGCAACTCAGCGTCAACCTACTCCGTTCGGGGCTGGAGCTATTGGACGATAAAAGAGCCATCCTGATTGATAAAATCAAAAACGTAATCATCGAAATGGTGCATTACGCCGATGAACTTCCCAATACGAATTATTCAGAATACCTTAGCGAAAAGTTGGGCTACGATTATACTTATCTATCTAATATGTTTTCGGAGGTAAAAGG
>NZ_JBBAKG010000059.1:22751-36248 GCF_040403615.1 Haliscomenobacter sp.
AAAAGTTGGGCTACGATTATACTTATCTATCTAATATGTTTTCGGAGGTAAAAGGAATCACCATCCAGCAGTTCATCATTCTGCACAAAATAGAAAAAGTGAAAGAGCTGCTGCTGTACGATGAATTGACCCTTACCGAGATTTCCTATAAACTTCAGTACAGCAGCGTGGCTCATTTGTCCAACCAGTTTAAAAAGATAACCGGCCTTTCTCCTTCTTTTTATAAGCAATTGAAACAAAAACGCAAAAACAATCTTGAAAACTTATAAGCCTTTTTAATAAGGAGCTTATCCATTTACCGAATGGTATTTTTCCATGGTCAGTCTGGCCATTAGGTAACTGAGCGTCGATTCTGCACCTTGATTCAAGTTGACCTGTTTCGCTTCCAGTCCATCGTAACAACCACCTGTACAGGGGTTGTAAATGATCTGGTGCAAGTGGTTGTTGCCTAGAAACCAATTGAAAGCGGTTTCCATTTTATGCAAATATTTTTCATCGCGAAAAGCATCATAAAATTTGCTCAAGGTAAGGATGGTATACGCCACGTCGATGGGTTGCTCGCCATGAAGAGCCGCTTCTTGGCCTTTGTACAACCAGCTTTGGTTGGAAATCACCTTGATGCCCGATTGATCAAATGTACGCGACAACAAAAAATCGAATGATTCCAGGGCAATTTCTTTGTAAATGACTTCGCCGGTTTCCAACCAGGCACACAACATGGCTTCGGGCAGAATACTGTTGGCGTAAGTCAAATACCCCTCATACCAGCGCCAGTCTTGCTCTGATTCGTGCTTGTACATTTGCACCAGGCGATTGGCCAGCATGATGATCAGTGCGGTATTTTTGTCGGATTTTTTTGAGCGGGTGCTGTAATACAAACCTTTGATCACAAAAGCCATCGACCGTGTAGAATGCATCTCATTCACCTGGATCAAGGCACGTTCCATGACCATTTCGGCTTTAATCGCCATTTCCTTGGGCAGGAACGCCCGTTTAGAAAGCAAAAAACCCAGTGCCCAAATGGCCCTGCCGTTGGAATCGGCCAGGTTGGTGGTATTGTTTTGTTCGGTAAAATCGCGATCCGTATTGACATAATTCAGGAACTTCCCACCTGGTTGCAAGCAAAACTTAATAAAATTCAGGTAGGTATCCAAGTAGGCCAAGTCTTCGTTGGATCGGGTGGTTTCGTAATGCATGCACATGCCGATCAGTGCCCGGGCATTGTCATCCAGAGTGTATCCCGATTCGGGATCGGGTTGATTGATCTTTGCAAACTGAAACATGGCAAATTCATCGGTCATCTTCTTGACATGCTCCAGGTTGATTACCGGGAGGCGGTTTTTCAAGACCATTTTTTCAGGATGACCATAGCGAGAGTGAGGCATTGGCGTCATAAAATTGATTGGCGTAGTGGTTTTTTGAACCAACAAGGCGTGGGCGATTGCGGAATTTTCCCAAGCGGTTGGTACAATCTGTTGCAAAGCATTGGATCGGAAGGCCATGCGCAGGTCATCATCGCTCATCAAACGATTGACCCCGTCGGCCAGCTGCTCGGCATTTTGAAAATCCACAATAATGCCTGTATCCTTGGTCAGCATTTCCTGTGCATGTGGGATTGGCGTAGAAATGATGGGGCAACCACAACTCATCGCATAAGAAAAGGTGCCACTAACGGCCTGGTTGGGGTCGCGGGAGGTAAACAAGTACAAATCCGTAAGCTGCAAATACTCCAATAAATCCTCAAGTGGCAGGTACCGATTGATGAAAATCACGTGATGGAAAAGATTAAGTTCTTTGACCTTGGCTTGCAAGAGGTCGCGGTATTTTTCGCCTTCTGATTTGACTACACTTGGATGGGTCTTGCCGATGATCAAGAATAAAACTTCAGGATTGACTTTGATGATCGCAGGTAGGGCATTCAGGGTGGTTTCGATGCCTTTTCCCGAGTTGAGCAAACCAAAAGTGGAGAGCACTTTGCGACCACTCAGGCCGTATTTTTCTTTCAACAGGTTTGCATCCAAGTGAGGCACCAGGTGGGTACCATGGGGAATAACCTCGATGTTCAGTTTAGGTACACCGTACTCTTCCCGCAAGATACGGGCAGCGTTTTGGGTCATGACCACTACAGAAGCACTCGCCAATGCAATGCTCCTGACTTTTTCCTTCAATGCCAGGTCAGGATTGGGCAAAACCGTATGAAAAACGACGATAACGGGTTTGGTAAGCCAATTTAAAAACCGGAGAAACGCCGCTTCGCCTTTGCCCTGAAAAAAACCAAATTCGTGTTGCACCACAGCCAGATCGATTGAGGGGTCTATATTGATCTGATGGGCCAATTCGAGGTATCTGGGATAATCATTGGTATTCAGGGTGTGCTTAACTTCCTGAGGGTAAACAAAATTGGATTCGCCAGATTCCAGGGCGCATACCTTTATCGAAAATGAATTGCGGTATTTGTTGTTCAAGGCCTTGATCAGATCTTGAGAGTAGGTGGCGATACCGCATTCCCTGGGCGGATATGAACTAACAAATAAAATTTCAGGGAGCTTTTGTTTAACCAGAAGGCTTTCTATGCTTTTTTTGACCGCCACTTCTGATTTGTGGGTAAGTACATTTGGTTTTCTGATCTCAAAAGTGATTTCATTTTGCATGTTCTTTTCTATTTAGCGATAACTCCGCGAGGAGATCGGTTAAACTCACGGAAGCACAGGCGATGCGTTCATCTGCTGCTCCGTAATAAATGTAAAGCGTATCGTCAAACAAGGCGGTTCCGGTAGGGAAACAAACATTGTTGACTTCGCCTTTTAGTTCCCATTCTAGTTCGGGCTTAAATAGGGGATAAGGCAGTCGGGCAATTTCTTTGCGGGGGTCATTCAGATCGAGTAAGGCGGCACAAGCGGAATATACATATCCTGAAACGGCATCGTGCACGCCATGGTATATAATCAACCAGCCTTCTGCAGTTTCAATGGGTGGGCATCCGCCTCCGATGTAACTGACTTCGTGATCATATTCAGGTGCAAGTACAATGCATTCGTCAAAACGCAGAAAATACTGTTTCCAAAATTCCGGGGTAAGTTCTTTTAAATCCTGTACAGAGACCAAAATCTGTATATCGGGCTTGATGCGGTGCAAAAAACAGAACTTGCCGTCGATTTTGCGGGGAAAAAAAATCAAATTTTTGTCCCAAAGCAGTGCCTGTTTTTCTTCTTTTTCGAGTAGTCGTTTGTGCTCATTGTAGCGCAAGTACTTCTCATTGATCAGTCCTTTTGCCTGGGCAAGCTGACTGAATTCATCATAGGTGATTTGAGGTACAATCAAGCCATACTTTTCAAAATGCTGCAAGTCTTTGGAGGTAGCCAATGCACCCAGTGCATTGATTCCGTCGTAAGCGGTGTAAGTGAGGTAGTACAGGTCGTCAATTTTGACAATCCGGGCATCTTCCAGGCCATGAGATTCGTAGTAAAATTCCGGGGTGATCAGAGCCGAAGTACGTCGCTCTTCCAGAACCATTGGCCCTTTCAATTTGCAGTAGCCTATGGTGGAGTAGTTGCCTTTGCTTACCGCACGATAAAAGAGATGCACACTGTCTCCTTCCCGGATTGCGGCGGGATTGAGTACACCTTCGTTTTCAAATTCAAGGTTGGTTTTCCTTAAAATGACGCCGTGCTTTGTAACAGTTATCATGGGTATAGATTGGAAAAGGAAGAAGATAACAGCCTGCTATTGGTGCTGATTGCCAACTATGACATCGACAATCAGACCGATAGTGGGGTAGTTTGGGACTACAATAGTCTCGCAATGCACTTGTTTTTCAAGAGGATGCGAGAAGAATAAGGAAGTTTGGGTTGCCCAGCATGTGTTCTATTCTGGGTCATTCAAAATATTGCGCTGTAACTTAGTCTATGACTTCTTTTTGCCACCACCTGTCTTGGGGTCAGTTTTGGGGGCAAATACCTCCAAGTTGGGGTTGGCAGCAGATCCGCTTTTGCCTTCAGATTTGTAATCCGATTCTTTCGATTTACCAGATGATTTGTCTGCTGGCGCTTTTTTATGGTTCTTTGATCCTTTGTCCTTGCTCATTGTGTTGAATTTTAAGGTTGTGAAATTTTATGGTTTGAAATTTCGACGTTTTACTTAAGGCTAAACAAAAGTAGGTGCCGCGGAAGAAAAAACGTTACACAATTCCGGCAATAAGTTGCATCATTCACACATTTACAAAACATTGATTGTATATTTGTTATTTCAATGCTGCCTTAAACCCTCCAAAATAATACTGAATCCCTACGGAAAAATCTACCGCATTTGTCCAGGTTTTCGAGATTCTATTGACGTCCTGGACATTGATCTCACTGTTGCTGCGCGCAAAATTGTATTTCACCAACGCTTCCAGCGCCAGGCCATTTTTAGAGTAGATCGTAAATCCGGGGCCAACACCAATCGTCAACAAACTGTTATTGATTGTTTGAGTGGTGTTATTGCTGACGAATTGATTTTTTGAATTGCCAAAACCAACTGTAGTACCCAGAAAAAATGCTTTGTCTTCACCTGTAGGGAAAAAATAGCGGACAAATGGCCCAAAAAGCACATTGTTATTTTCTGATTTTTGAGGCGCCAAAGTACCGCCGTTCAGATCAACACCGGTACTACTGTTCGTCTTTAGCCAGTCCATACTAATGCCCACCACAAAGTTTTGGGCAAAGAAATAACCAATTCCCGGAGACAAATTAAACTGAGCAGAGCTGCCTCCGTCTCCTTTGATTGAACCCGTGGTAGATTGTACATCCACAGATGATTTGGCAGTTGAAAACCCGATGCGAGAACCGATTACAAAATTGCCGCGCTGGGTAGGTTGAAGCAGGGTGACCTGTGTCATAGCGGATACCGCAGTCATTGACAAGATCAGTGCCATGATTAAATTTTTCATGTTGTTTAGTCTATTGTAGTGAAGTGTAAAATGCAATCAAATGGGGGTACGGCCTATTCGTAGCCGCTTTTGATAATGGTCAACACCATTTTGAATCTGCCATTGGGCTTGACGTAGTTGGGGGCATGTGCCGGGATTAAGATGGATTGCCCTGTTTCCAGAAAGTTGGATACTCCTCTGATCACGATTTCGGCTTTGCCATCGATGATTTGGGCGAAGGTGTCAAAAGCAGTGGTTCTTTCGGTCAAACCTTCGCCGCTATCAAAAGACATTACGCTGATGTTTCCCGTTGATTTTTTGAGGATGGTTTTTATGACCACAGCATTTGGCACATACTCAATGATTTCCACTGTAATGAGGACTTTTGCTTTTTCAACTTCGGGAACGACATCCATGGTTTTTTCTTTTGATTCAAACATTAAAATTACTGGGAGAAGTTTATTTATTCACCACCTAAGGCACCTCAGACAACTAAGTGTCGCCTGAGAATACTTTTTTCTTAAGTGATTCTGAGGTACCTGAGGTGTCTAAGGTGGTAAAAAAATAAGCAGCGAAGCTGCAAGTCAAGTTAAAATATTGACCTACTTACTTCTTATTGCTCACCGTCAGGTTTTTCAAGGCCATTCCAAGCTCTTCCATGTCGTGGTTGAATTCACGTTTGAATTCTTCCCAGTCACTGCTGATATTGGTGCTTTCGTAATCGTCCATCATGGTTCTCATATCCAGGTTTTTTTGTTCCAGAGTGTCGATCCGTTGGGTATAAGCCGCATCGAGCGTTTTACCAGTGGTTTTCTTTTTCGCTCTCAGCTCCGTGATGCGTGCTTCGTTGTCTTTGATCTTGATTTCGGTTTCGGCCCGAAAGGCTTTCCACTCTTCAGCGGCAACTGCTTTTTTGTTGGCAACCATTTCATCCGCTTTGGCGTCTTTCAGATTTTGATTGGCGTCATTTACATTGGTTTCAGCATTGTCTACTTTTTGAGCAGGTGACTGGCAGCCTGTGAATAGCAATGCTGCAAATAAAGTGATCGGAATAGCGAGGTTAAAAATTGATTTTTTCATTGTATTTCATTTGATTTTTTAGGATTGGGAAGAAGATATTGCAAAGAACCGGATAAAATGGGAATGAAGTGTTACAAAATTCCTACTGAGAATTACATTATTCCCACATTTTGTCCAGAGATCATTGGTCAATTTGAAGCGCTTACCATTCATCTTCTACATGCATCACCAACATGGGGATTTCGGTAGCAATGGCCATGCTTTGAATGATGCTTTTGTGGAACAGATTTGCCCAAAAACTGCGGTGTTTACTTACAAAAACCGTCAGGTTGATGTGGTGCGTTTTTGCGTATTTCTCCAATTCGGCTGTGGTATTACCGCCAAAAATGGAATGCGTCCGGTAGGTCAAGTGGGCGTCTATTTGGGAAAAGAGATGATCCCAATTGATGGCTACTTCTTTTTTATCTGCTTCATACCCTGCTGCACCAACGTGTACAAAATGGGTAGTAGATTTAAAAAAGCGCGCAAAATCGGTTGCTTCTCCAATCATATTGGGCGTCATCGACTCAAAGTTGCTGGCGTACATCAGTTGTTCCATCCCCATCCAGGGGGCGTCACGGGGTACAAGAAGCACTGGACAATGGGCACGATTGGCTACCTGAACCGAAACCGAGCCACTGATTTGGGTGATAAAATCCTGAAGTCCGGTGGTACCAATCACGATCAGATCGGTGTCTTCCTGAGCAGACAGCTCCAGGAGACTACTCACCGGATTGCCTCTGAGGATTTGGGGTTTTACCTTGCTTTGGGTTAGGGTATCGCCGTCATCAATGTATTCTTCAGTAATGAAATTATCAATGGCCTCGTTCAGGTAATCTTCATTGGTTTCTGTAAATGGCGCGACGTTGAGCTCCGAAACGGGGATGAAGTACTCTTTCACGTGTACTACGGTGATGCTGGCATCCAACGCTTCGGCCAGACCGAGCGCGTATTGGTACGCATTGCGAGCCGTCACTGAAAAATCGGTTGGAACGATGATGTTTTTTATCTTATCCATTGGTCGAAAGATTTATTGGAGTTAAAAGAGCAGAACCTGATGCTTTGGGCAAGGAAGCCCAAAACCAGGTTTTTCAGCGTGCCTAAATGCGGATGTTGGTCAGATTATCGAGAACCCCAAAGGCGCGAAGCAACCAAAGCACGGTGAAGATCACCACGACTATATTGAGGAGGCTTTTAATTTTGCGATCCATGGGAATGTAGGTGTTGATCAACCAGAGAATAACGCCTACAACGATTAAGGCAATGATGACATTGATAAGTGGCATATTTGAGATTTTAGAGTGATGGTTACAAAGTTAAGCCCGTTCGCCCTCCAGGCTGTTACACAATTTTTGAAATGAATTGCATCATTCACACATTACCCTCAGGGCTACTGTCCTACATCCGATCCATGTACCAATTCAATTCTTTCTGCATTTTATCGTACTTGAATATAGAGGTAATGATTTTTTGCAGCCGAACAAAAGCCGTTTCACTTTTCACCACATAATCGAATGCATGGTGGTGCATACAATTGATGGCCACATCAATGCTGTCTTGGGAAGACAACATCACCACCGGAATATTCGGGTTGACTGCTTTGATTTCATCCAGGGTCTGGATTCCATTCATCGCGTTTTTATCAATTCCGTCAAGATAATAATCCAGGATGATTACATCGGGGCCCTGGTGAAGCTCTGGCAGGCAAAGTTCACCAGTGGCAAAGGTTTCAATCAAAAAATCGCCATGTTGGAGGAAATCAAATTCCAGCAATTTCAAAAACACGGCATCGTCGTCTACCAAAAAAAGTTTGATTTTCTTTTCGTTGTTCATGGCTTGTTGCTCTTAATCCGCTGCAATTCTTCCTCCAATTCCAGACAAGCTTGTACACATACGTTTTCTAGTTGACTTACCATATCAGAGATTCCATCGGTCAACAATTGAGCGCGGGCATATTCTTGTACTTTTTTGGCCATGCTTTCAAAATCGGGGCTGATGCCCATGATCAAAAAAGAGGGAATGATTTTGTGCACGGCTGCGTACAGGGCGTCCCAATCCTTGTTCTCCAAGCTTAATTTCATAGAAAGGATCAAGGGCGGAGTCTGTTCGAGGTATGCGATAATCATTTCCATGATCATCCCGGTATCGTTTTTGGTGCGCTGAATGAGGTATTCCAGATCGGTACACTTTATTTTCTTGATCAGTTCATTTTCCAGCACTTTGGATACCGTATTGAAAGCTGTCTTGTTTACTATTCCAATAATTTTACTGTACAGCAGCCTTTCATCGATGGGTTTAGCAAGGTAATCGTTCATACCTATGGCTTTGCATTTTGCCAAATCGACCGTGGTCACATCGGCGGTTAAAGCGATGATGGGGACTTGAGAATGCAGGGTATTCCGGATGTACTCTGTAGCTTCAAAACCGTTCATGACAGGCATCTGCAAGTCCATCAAAATGACGTCGTATGATTTTACCCGCATTTTATCCACGGCGATTTTTCCATTGGCTGCAATGTCTCGTTCAAACCCAAAATCATCCAACACGGTCTTCATCAGCAATTGGTTGAGGGGCATGTCCTCCACCACCAGTATTTTGATGTTTTTGGCGTCGGTATCCAGTTCGGTGAGGGGAATTTCTCTGGCGGTTTCCTCAGTGGTTTTTTTAAAACTCAATACAAAGCTGAAGGTAGAACCTTTTTCTATCTCACTGATTACGGAAATGGTTCCACCTTGCTTTTCTACCAATTGCTTGGCGATGGCCAAGCCAAGTCCGGTTCCACCGTACAGCCTGGAGGTACTACTGGAAGCCTGATGGAAGTTTTCAAAAATTGATTCCAGCTTATTCGGCGCAATTCCGAGTCCGGTATCGGTAATCGAAAACTCAATGGTGGCAGATTCTTGATTTTCATGCAGCATCCTTACACTGATCGAGATGCTTCCTTTGTTGGTAAATTTTACGGCATTGCCTACCAGATTAAGGATGATCTGGTGCAAGCGAACGGGGTCACCCAGCAAAATCTCGGGGATTTCCGGGTCGTATATTTTGATCAATTCCAGGTTTTTCTCCTGAATTTTCGCTTCAAACAAATGCAACATGGCGGAAATAGAGGAGGCCATGCGGAAAGGAGTTAGCTCGAAGGTCATTTTCCCTGAATCTACTTTGGCCAGATCGAGAATGTCGTTGATGAGCACAATCAGGGTATCGCCACTGATTTTGATGGCCGATATGTATTCCCTTTGCTTGTCCGAGAGCTCAGTTTTCAGCACTACTTTGGTAAACCCGATGATCGCATTCATGGGCGTACGAATCTCGTGGCTCATGTTCGACAAAAACTGTTGCTTTGCTTTCAGGGCATCTTCGGCGATCGAGGTGGCACTTTCCGCGTTTCGTTTGGCTTCTTCGGCCATTCCTGCCGCCAATTCCGCAAATACTTTTGCCTCAATCAATTCTTTTTCGATCGCTTTTTGCTCAGTAATGTCCCGGGCTACCACTACCGCACCAAGGACTTTGCCTTGCTCGTCTTTGTACAAAGACCCATTGAACAACACTTCGGTTAGTTTGCCATCAATGATGGTCAGGGGATAATTGGTGACAAAGCCTTTGGCAAACACCTCTTTGTACACTTCAATGGCCTTGGTTGGCTCAGTGAAGTAAATGCTGAAGTCGGTATCGATCAGTTTCTGACGGGGTATTCCGGTGATTTTGACCATGGCCTTATTCACATCGGTGATCTTGCCTTCGGTGCTGATGGTGATCAAGGGATCCAAGCTCGCTTCAATCAAGCTGCGTGCGTACACCGAAAAAAGCTTGCCTTTGGACTCAATAATCTCCTGGTTTTTTTGTTGAAGGACTTTGTTCGCTTTGATCAGTTCAAGGGTACGTTCAGTTACTTTCTCTTCCAGTTCAAGAGCGCGCAATTGTTCACTATCCAGGTTGGGGGGGGTAGTTGAAGGTATTTCCGATTCCATTAATTTATGTTGAGGCGAATGCTTTTTGGTTAAACTTGTAGTTTGCTTCAAACCCGAAAATAAGGCGGTGAAACTGTCCTGCTTTTCAATGGCTTGCAAGGTTAAATCCTGGGTAGATGCGTCCGATGCCGAGATGATCACACCACTGATGGTTCGGTCTTCTTCCCGATAGGGTTCGTATACAAAATTGTAGAAAAGCATTTTATCTTCCTTTTTTCTACGCATGAAATGGGCAGGCTGGTTGTACCCGTAGCTGGTGACCCCATTGTGTAAAACCCCCAACAGCACGTCCAAAAAAGGTTGATCGTCTAATTCGGGTACAATTTCCAAAATAGGACTACCCAATACTTCAGGCCCTACATTCCAGGCGGTATAGACTGCTGCATTGGCCAATTCCAACACCAGGTTTTTTCCTTTGAGAATCAAAACGGGATCCTTGGCTTGCTCCAGAATATGCCTAAAAAGAGACTCGCTCTCTGCATTTTTTTTGCAGACAAGTTCACGATTGCATACAGCCATGTTTTCAGTTTTCGATTTCATCAATTGGTGTTCTTCGTTTGTTCTTCAATTTTTTGAAATGCGATGGCGATAAGCCAGTAACTTTTTTAAACTGGTTGGACAAATGTGCCACACTGCTGTAGTTCATTTTCCAGGCTATTTCGGTGATGTTGAGTTCGTCGTAAATGATCAGTTCTTTGATCCGTTCTATTTTGTGTGCGATGATGAAATGCTCAATGGTGGTACCCTGGACTTCGGAAAAGAGGTTGGCCATGTAGGTGTAATCGTAGTGGAGCTTTTCAGCCAGGTATTCCGAAAAAGTAGTCTTTGGCAATTCATCGGCATAGTGTACCATTTCGATGATCACGTTTTTGATTTTATCAATCAGAATGCCTTTTTTATCGTCCATCAATTCCAATCCTGATTCCAGCAACCCCGCTTTCAATTGCCGATGTTGTTCAGCAGTAAGTGTTTCCATGATTTCCACTTCACCCAAATCAACAATAATGAAGTGGAGACCAAGTTTTTTCAACTCGTCTTTCACCATCATTTTGCAACGGATGCTCACCATGTATTTGATGTACAATTTCAAATTGAGTTATTTTTCACCAGTACTCAAAGTACGTGCTGTTGGGTTTGCAAACGTTACACAATTCCAGAAAAATGTTACATTATTCACAGGTTTTGGCTCAGCGCTACACCTTCGCGTATTTCATCAAAAAACGGTGTTCTTCGTTCTTCTACACATTTGGCAGCGTAGAGGTAAAGCGCTGCACTCCAGGTTTGCCAATCTTGCCCCATGGGTTTGCCATCTTGCGCCTTCAGCCATTCGTTGAATCCATAATCTAAATTGGCAGTACGGGTCAGTTTCATGGCCTGGGTCAAAACCTGAAGTTTTTCGGCTGCCAGGGCATAGCGCTTTGCAGCCACCAGGGCGGCTATGTATATTCCACAAATGAAAGGCCAGATGCCGCCATTGTGGTATTCTCCAGGATTGTTGTACGAGGCGTAACGCGTGTGCCAATCGGGGTCTTCAGGATTGGTAAACGGGAAGAAATTGGGAGGTAAGTCGATGGCCAATTCGCCTCTTTCTTTCATGTGCTCGCACTCTGCTTCAATCCAGGAAATCATTTCATCTGCCCGGGAGGGCGAGGCGATTCCGGAGAGGATTGCGAGGCTATTGCCCAGCAAATCAAAGCGTTCGCTGCTGTGGATTTTATAAGACCAAAAAGCATAGTAGGGTTTGTGCTTGACCACCAGTCCTTCGTGTACGTGGTGGTGCATGGTGCCGCCCGTGATGGTAAAACGGCTCATTTCCCGCTGCACCAATGCGGCCCGTTCAGGCTGTCCCAGCAATCTCAAGTAACTATAAACCAAAGTATTCACAAAAAGCCCATACCCCATCACCCATTGTTCGTCGCGCCAATCGCTGGTGGGTTGCTGCGCAACCAAATAGCGGTCAGAGGGGCTTTGGTACTCCATCCAGGTCAGTGCTTTTTGAACGGCTGCTTCAAGAAAATCCGACTCGCCGGTCATTTTTCTAAAAATGCCAACGGCCAACAAGAACAGGGGTGTACAATCACTTGCTCCCCGGTCTTCTTTGTCGTGTACCAGAGAGGGAATATGTCCCCGTAGGGATTGATTTTCAGCGAGGGTTTCGAGTACCCGCCGCATAATGTCAATTAATTTTTGATTATTGGACACCGCAATGCCCAGGATGGAGAACATCAAATCTCGGGTATACGGCTCTGGATACCCCCAACCCGCAGTACGGGGAAGCCCCTGGTATGGGCCATGAGCGTTGTAGAGCAATACTTCCAGGGCGGCGGCTTTGGCGTTTTCTACTTCTGGATCATTGATGGTTTTCATATCACTGGTTTTAGCTTATTCCCAATTTTTCATTCATTAACTGCACGAATCTTTTTGCTACTACGCGGTAGTCAAAGTTCTCCACAACTCTTGTTCTGGCGGCTTTACCCATTTTATCACGCAGAGCCGGATCATGCATCAGGGTCATCAAATGCTGACTGAGGTCTGGTACGCTGGCCCGGTAATCGACGGTTCGGGGTTCATCAAAGATCACCCTGCTTTCACCTTCAAAGCCGGACTCACTCCCCAGGATTACTTCGTTTACTACTATTTTCTGCGCAACACTGGCCAGAAGTGCGGTTTCTCCATCAATGAGGGTATCCAACATTCCCATGGCCTTGATGCTTATGACAGGCTTTCCGCAGGCACCCGCTTCTACTTGGGGCATGCCAAAACCTTCCAACCGTGAAGGCGCAGCATAAATGTCGCAGGCGCCAATCAGGTAAGGCATAAAATCTCTGGAAGTAATGCTGGTGGCGTAGGTCACACTTTTGTCAATTCCCAAAGATTTAGCCATTGCCAAATCTTCCTGGTTTTGCAACAAGGTGCGGGGTTGAGGCCATACTTTACAGACGTATTCCCAATCGGGCAACTGCGTATCAATGCGGGCAAGCGCTTGCATCACTTCTTGTGCACCTTTGGAAGCTGCATCACCTCCTACCGTGAGGATCATCAACTGATTTGGCGTGATGCCCAGCGAATCGCGAACTGCCTGGATTTTAGGGTCTTCTTTTTGAAAGGGGATAAAAGCATCTGTATCACAGCCTACCGGCAAAACTTCAATGTTGTCTGCGCTGATTCCATCGCGTACGTACATTTCTTTGACCCAATGGGAAGTGACCAAAATCAGGGGCAGTTCATTTAAAACCTTCTGATAATTGGCAATGTAACCATCGGCTACCAGCCACGGGACAGCCAATCGACCAAAGCGTTGTGGGTGAAGTACCAATTGGGGGGTATGACCCCAATACCCCACACCAACAACGACATCTGGCTCGAACCAACGATAGTACCATTCCTTTTCTTGAGCGGACTCAAGGTGGACTGCGTGGACATCAACGCCCAAACTCAACAGTCCACGGTATAATAAATCTCCCTGGGTGGCAAGACCTCCAGGAGAAGGTGGATAGTCATACAGCAACAGTATTTTCATCTTGTAATATTTTCATGGTGCAATGTTTTCATGGTGCAATG
>NZ_JBBAKG010000059.1:36348-38412 GCF_040403615.1 Haliscomenobacter sp.
AATATTTTCATGGTGCAATGTTTTCATGGTGCAATGCCTCCTTTGTTTAGCCATATTTCGGCTTCTTCTTTTTTGGAAAACTGCCAAAAAGCTTCTGATTTAGGGGTTGTTTGGGCTTCCCAACTTTTTTTGTCAAAACCATAGGTTTCGGTGATCAGGCGGTATTTTTTTTTCCAGATTTCATCTGTCAGCGGCTGATGGATGCTTGCCTGTTCAACAGGCTTTGGATAATAGGCTTTGTTGCCATCATCGTAGGCAAATGTCCAGAGTTCTTTGGTCCAGATTCGCTCTGCATTCCAGAGTTGAATTACTGCCCTACTCACTTCCTCATGGCGCAGGTGTTTGGTGTATTCACCAGAGGGGTTGTGGGTGATGATCCGGTCAAAATGATTAGAGGGCATTAGGTTCAGGATGGTTTGCTGAAGCGCGACCGGGTCGGTGGGGTTTTGATCAGGACCATCGTCCAGATCCCACATGCAGCCTCCTGATTTAAGTACTTTCAGCGCATTGTAAAACCGGGCTGCTCGTTCTTGATCGTCTCCCCGGCAAAGGCAAACGATGTACAAATGCCAGGCTGGACTGCTCAGGATGGTTCCACCAGCCCAAAGCGTTTCGTCATCGGGATGCGCTACAATAACACAGACAGTCTTGTTCGATAAGCGGGTCATTGATAACAATTAGAATCAACTAGGATTCAATGAAGAGGCTTGTCTCAACCGGAGTGCTTTCAATCATCAGGTAGGTGTCGTGTCTGGAGATCAGTTTGGAAACGCCGAATAGCAGGGCAGCGCCGAGCAGTTTTTTCAAGGGCTGGTGCGTTACGCGTTTGAACAAAATTTTCGAGAGGTATCCGACCCCGACCCCCACTGCCAAGGTTAAAAGATCAGTCTTCAGCTCACTCGACCTATTGATTTCCTTGACGGTATTGCGAATGAAGTTGATGGGTTTAATGCTCTCATAAGCGAGGTTGAATTCCGCTTTGAGCATTTTTCCTTCGGTAACCTGTCTGTATTCCAAAGCCGTAATGGCTGCTCTAAGTTCTGAATCCGAATTGATCTTGTGCATGGTAGATTATTGAAAAGTTTGGGCAATGATTAAATCGCTGATGGGTTTCTTTATCCATGCTTGCCGAAAAAAATACAAGACCAATCCAGCGATCAAATAACCAGCAGCTACAATAAAAAAACCATAGTAGACCTTACCGAGCAAATCACCCAGCAACAGCGCAACGCCTATGCTTAAAACAAAGACAAACAAGAAAATCAGGATGAATACGCTCAGTTGTGCAACCAAGGAACCCAACACAATCGTAGTTGTTTCCAGTGCTTTAAGAGTCGAAAGCTCATAGGTCGTTTTGCCGTATGCCTCGGCTTTCTCAACTAATGCTTCCATTAAGTCTGCCGGAGTTTCCATCTATTATTTTTTAGCTGATTCGAGATCAGCCATTTTGGCTCTGCCGTTTGCCTCTAGCTCAGCCATTTTGGCTTTGCCGCTTGCCTCTAGCTCAGCCATTTTGGCTTTGCCATTTTCGGCCATGCGTACGGCTTCTTTTTTTACCGCTTCAAATCGGTCGGTAATGCCTTCGATGAATTCATTGAATTTGTCGCCCAGGTCTTCTACGTAGCGCTCACTTTTTTTGGTAAGTTTACGGCGGGTAGTTGTTCCTTTTTCTGGTGCAAACAAAATGCCCAAAGCGGAGCCAATGGCCAATCCGGCCACTATGCCCAATACTGTTCTTTCGGTACTCATGGTGTTTATTTTTATTTGTGGTTTGATAGGACTGTTAATGAAGCAGCCACCTCCGAGGTGGCGATTCGTTAACAATCTATTGATTATCTATTACAAAGATCAGGTTTTCAAGAAGCATAAGCGTTACACAATTCCTATATAGAGTTGCATGATTCACACATTGGAAGGATGGTTTTTCAAAAAAAAGAGAAAGAGTAGGAACGGAAAGTCGTACTATTGACCTCCACCCTACCCTTCACCTAAAATCACAATTGGTCTTATCTTAGGGGCGATAAAAAAATAAGTGATCATTTTGCCAGAGGATTAGATAAGTAA